>USLD01000149.1 GCA_900555495.1 uncultured Slackia sp.
CCGTTGCGGGCAAGGGCCGCCAGAAGCCTCTGCTCCTGGTTTCCCGTATCGATCAGGAGCGATTTCCCTTCGCTTCGCACGAGGAGCGCATCCCCCTGCCCCACGTCGAGCATGACCACCTCGTCTTTCGCCGCGAACGGAGCGAAAGCGAGCCATGCACATAAAACGACGGGCACGGCGCAAAACGCGATGCGCAGCGTCCGCACGCGCGGCATGGGCCACGACGCCCAAAGCGCCGCCATGGAGAATGCGGCGATCGCTCCCGCGGATACGATATCGCCCGTCGCGGGAAGCGACGAATACGGCAGGTCGGACGCGAAGGCGGCGCCTGCGCAGAGAAGCTCGGCGGGAAACGACAACGCGCCCAAGACGACGCCTTGCGCCCAAGGAAGCGCAGCGCACAGAGGCAACGCCGCCAAACCTCCTGCCAGCAGAAACGAAAACACAGGTGCTGCCGCCAGGTTCGCAAGCGGCGCGATGAGCGTGATACGCGAGAACACGGCCACGGTGGCGGGCGCGATCGGAAGGCTCGCGGCCGCCGTCAAGGCGAACGCCTCGCATGCCGGCGCGCATCGTCCCGCGCATGCGCGATCGAGCCACGATGCGAACAGGGGCGTGAACACGACCACGCCGAACGTCGAGGCGGCGGACAGGAAAAACGAAAGCGATAGCGCATTGTACGGATTCAGCGCTATAAGCACGCACACGCACACCGACAACGCCGCAAGCGCCGACGAGCGCCTGCGCGCCCAAAACGACGACACCACGATGCACGACATCGCCGCTGCGCGAATGACGGGAGCCGACAACCCCGTGAACACGGCATAGGCCGCATAGAAGGCGCACATCAGCAGCGTGCACGAACGCTTGGGAACCCCGAGGCGCTTCATGACGCCGCCGGCAAGCGCCGCGACCACCGCCAGATGCGACCCGGACACCGCAACCATGTGGGCGAGCCCGACCGCCTTCATGTCGTCATACATTCCTTCGCGGTCCAAATCGACCCGGTCGCCCGTCACGAGCGCTCGCACGAGCGCGGCGCCGCGAGTCTGCATGCCGTCGAAAAGCCCCGACGCCCACCGACGCAGCTCGACCAAAGGGCCGAGCGCGCCGCACGGCATCCGGACGGGCTCTCCTTCGACATGCGCGTCGGCCGCAAGACCTTGCTGGGCGAAACGCATCCTATTCGCCTCGGAAAACGCGTCGAAGGTCGCATACGCCTCGAAGCGCTCGCGCGCCATATAGCGCGTCTCTCCACGATACAGCACCCTGACGTCGTAGCTTGCCTCGCCGCACGTCGCGCGGGCGGGGGCGCTGTAGCCGAACTCCCCCTCACGCGCATCCTCAATAAGCTCGAAGGTCCACACGCCCGGCGCAAGTCCTTCAGGAAGCGGAAGTTCGGGATCGTACGAGACGAAGAACAGGACCGCTGCAGCGGCCCATGCCGCAAGGGCGCAGAAAAACGCGAGCGGCGCGGACGGCCGCCGAGCGGGTGCGCTCGTGGCGCTGCGACGCTCGTATGCGCCTTCGTCGAGCAGCCTCATCACACACAGATGCTTTCCCGCAGCTTCGCGAACTTCTTCTCGCCTATGCCGCTGACGCGCATGATGTCTTCAACCGAAGAGAACGGCCCGTTGGCCTCGCGTTCGTCGACGATCGCCTGAGCGGTGGCGGGCCCGACCCCGGCGAGGGCGTCGAGCTCATCGACGCCTGCGGTATTGATGTTGACGAGGGCGGCCGTCGCCGCCGCGGGCGCCTCGACGTCGACGGCGGAAACCGACCCGGCCGCGGCCTCTTCATTCGTCGGAACGGCGACCTGCTCGCCATCGGCGACTTTGCGCGCGAGATTGACCGCGCCCGCCGCCGCATCGTCGCGCAGGCCTCCTGCAGCCGCGACCGCATCGCATACGCGCGCTCCTTCCGCAAGTTCGTACACTCCAGGAGAAGCGACCGCGCCCGACACGTATACGGCGAGCGCAGGCGCACGATCCGCTTCCGTGGCAGGCTTAACGCCGTCCTCGCCCTCCCCTTCGTCCTGAAAACCCTCGGGAACGGCGGCATCGCTCGCCAGAACCGTCTCGTCGCTTTTCGCGACGGTCAAGGCAGGCTGCGGCGAGCAAGTCGAAAAACCCGCGAAAACGCCGATCAAGGCAAGCGCGAGAAGCACGCCCGCGCCGATGAGCGCAGGCTTACCCGCAGCGATCGTGACGCTGGAAAGAATCCGTCGCGAAACAGGCTCGGGAAAAGACATGGGCATCCTCCTCATTCGGGAACGATGCGATGATGCCGGACGCATCCGGCGCCTTTTCGCCTGACGCCTTTCAAGAAACAGGCCGCGAGCGCGCCGCATTCCGGCTAAAAGCAGATGCGACACGAAAAGCCTCCCGCCCGACCCTCCGTCGAAGAGCCGAAGCGAGAGGCTTCGCGTTAAACGATACGACGTCGACCTACCAGCCCTTGCCCTCGGGAACGATGTCGTCGGCAACATCGCCGCGAGAGACTTCGCCGATGACGCGATCGAGCACGTCGAGGGCGAAATCGAGCTGTTCGCGCGTGATGACCAGCGGCGGCTGGAATCTCAAGATGGCACCTGCGATGGTGATCATGACGACGCCTTCGTCATAGGCGCGATACACGATCTTCAACGCATCCTTCGGACACTTCGTACGCGTTCCGGGTTCGACGATATCGATGCCGAGATTCAATCCCTTGCCGTGCACGCATCCGACGATGTCGTATTTCTCGGCCATCTCGTTGAAACGCCGCTCGGCATAAGCGCCCAGATCTCGAGAGCGCTCGATCAAGCCTTCGTCCTTGATAACGCCGATCGTGGCAAGCGAAGCCGCGCAGCACACGGGATTGCCGCTCGTCGTGAACAGGTGAGCAGGAAAATCGAGAGAATCCATGATTTCGGCCTTGCCGATAATCGCGGAAAGCGGCATGCCGGAAGCGATAGACTTGCCCACGCTCATCAGGTCGGGCTCGACGCCGAAATGCTCGATGGACCACCATGCGCCGGTGCGTCCCATACCCTGATTCACCTCGTCGACCGCGAACAGGATGCCGTGCTCCTTGCAGAAAGCGTACAACTGCTCGACGTACGCCTTCGGGGGCGCGATGATGCCGAGGTCGCCTGCGATAGGCTCCATGATCACGCATGCGATCTCATCGGCGGGAAGATAGGTTTCCGTGGCCTCGATGAGCGGCTTCATGAAATAGGCCGCCTGCTCTTCTTCGCTGAGATGATCGACGCCGGCATGATAAGCATCCGGATACGGAATGTGATATACGCCCGGAACCAGGGGGCCCATTTTGCGACGCATGTTCAAGCTGATCGCAGAAAGCGTCATGGAGCCGTAGGTCGAGCCGTGATAAGCGCCCTGGAAGCTGACCATATACGGACGGCCCGTATATGCACGGGCGTATTTCATGATCGCATCGTTGGCATCGGAGCCGGAATTGCCGAAAACCACTTTCTTGGGCGTGTCGCCAGGGGCGATTTCGCACAGCTTTTCGACGAGCTCCATCTCGGGGGTGTGATACACGTAAGCGGGGGTGTAGTGAATCAAACGCTGCGCCTGGTCGGTGATGGCCTTCACGACACGCGGATGGCAGTGGCCCACATTGGTGGCCGATGCGCTCGCGAGAAGATCGACATAGGAATTGCCGTCGACGTCGTAAAGCATCGCGCCTTCGCCGTGGTCGATGACCAAATCGTAATAGGGAATACGCGCAGCCGGCGCCATATACGCGCTCTCTTCGCGAACCATCTGCTGAGAAAGTTTCTTTTCCGTGTCGGCCACGCCGACCACCTCGCTTTCGCATCATTCCTATCGTCATGCGGCGCAAGAAAACTCATGCCGCACACACTCCGAGGAGCCTTCGCGGAGAAGGCTCCTCGGCACTATTCTAAAACTCTACCGCCTCTACT
>USLD01000150.1 GCA_900555495.1 uncultured Slackia sp.
GCGCGGGGATGCTGCCGGTGTCGTAGCCGCCGTGGCTCGCGATGGTCACATCGAAGATGAAGCGCGGCTCGTCATCTTGGCGCAGCAGGTCCAAAATCAGATCATAGGTCGAGGCGTCGCTGACCATGCCGCGAAACATTTCGGCGTCGGGGAAGCTGTCCTCGACGTAGAACTCGTCGAATCCGAGCTGGCGGTAAACGCGGTCTCGACGCCAGTTCTCCTTCGGGGCGGGATGAATCGCGCTTGTCTTGTAGCCTATAGAGGAAAGGTAGCGCGCCAGATTGTCGGCGCCGCGCAAGTCATAGAGCATATAGGGATAGACGCCCGCGCCGAGCATGCCCATGGTCGATCCCGTGAGGAACTCGAACTCGCTGTTGCACGTGCCGCCGCCCATGGCGGATACGTAGCAGTCGCCCTTCACGAGCGCGTCGATCCTGTCGAACGCGACGGTTCCCGCGTAGGTTTGCGCCACGTTGGGGTAGCGCGACAAGTCGGAAAACGTTTCGTTCATGATCGCCACGACGGCGGGGCGCACGTCGGGCGCCGTGGCGGGGGAGTCTTCGACCGCTTCGGCGGCCATTGCTATGGCGGCCTTCTCTGCTCTGATCGCGGCGGCTTCCTGCGGCGAATAGTCCTCGGGCGGGCGCGGCGCGATCAGTTGGCTGCGCTGCAGAAAGCACAGAAGCGATCCGTGCTGCTGATAGGAATCGAGGCTGCTCCACACATCGACGGTGCATCCGTAGTCTTTCTCGATATCGGCTGCGGAGAACCACATGGAAAACGCGACCAGGATCGCGGCGCCTGCGCTCGTATTGACCGCGAGCGAGCGTTTCGTCGGTTTCGAGGCGGGAAGCATCGCGATGATTCCGCAGAAAACGGCCAGGAGGGCGAAAGAGCCCAGCACGCTTTCGCCGAGCGCGTAGGTGTAGCCTCCGCTTACGGATGCGGCCGTCTGCAGCGCCATGACGTCGGAAGGCAGGATCGGTTGGCCCTTGAACGACGCCACGAAATAGTTCGCCGTTCCCGCGGCGAAGCAGGCGCACAGAAACGCCGCCATCGCCGCCTTCGAGCGCTGCCCGAGGAAGAACGCGATGGCGAACAGCGCGGCCGTCACGCCGAGCCCGGTCGCGACGAACGAGGCCTCCATCGAAAACGTCAGGGGGTTGTATGGCATCTCCATCAGGAGGAACCCTGCGGGGACGCACGCTGCGGCGACTATGGGTTTCGCATGGGAAAGCACGCGGCCGAAGCGGTCGGCCAGATGTTTGCGCCGTATGATGGCGTACGAAAGGAAACAGAGGGCCGCGATCGCGCATGCGACGGCGATCGGGCCGGCTTGGATTTCGACCATGAAACCGTCCTTGATAAACGGGCCTGCGCGAGGCGTCTCATGCCTGCGCCGGCGAGGGCGTAAGAAGGTAAAAGGAGCATTATGCCAAATTCGCCGAAAAAAATAGCCGTCATCGACGGTAATTCGCTTATGCATCGCGCCTACCATGCGGTGCCTCCCACGATGAACGCCCCGGACGGCACGCCCACCAACGCCGTGTTCGGCTTCATGTCCATGTTCTTGAAGCTCTACGAAACCACGATGCCCGACGCGGTGGTCTGCGCGTTCGATGCCGGCAGGCCCGCGTTTCGCATGGAGGCGCTCGAGCAGTATAAGGCGACCCGTCCGCCTATGGACGATGCGCTGCGCGCGCAATTCCCCGTGATCGAGAGCCTGCTCGAGTCGATGAACGTGCCCGTGGTGCGTATCAAGGGCTGGGAGGGCGACGACGTGCTCGGCAGCATCGCCGCCATGGACGAGGCGCTCGGCTACGAGACGCTGCTCGTGACGGGCGACAAGGACGCCTACCAGCTGGCCAGCGACAAGACGCGCATCGTCACCACGAAGAAGGGCATCAGCGACGTGGCCGTGTACGGCCCGGCCGAGGTCGAGGAGCGCTACGGCGTCACGCCCGCCCAGTTCCCCGATTTTCTAGGCCTGAAGGGCGATTCGTCCGACAACATCCCGGGCGTTCCGGGCATCGGCGACAAGGGCGCGGCCAAGCTGCTGCAAAACTTCGGCAGCATCGACGGCATTTACGAGAACCTCGACAAGCTCAAGGGCAAGCAGCTCCAGAACCTCGTCGAAAACAAAGAGGCGGCGTTCACGAGCCGCCGCGTCGCCACGATCGCGCGCGATCTCGATATCGACATCGACCTCGAGGCGGCGGCGTTTCCGGCGTTCGAGGAGGAGAAGGTCGTCGAGGCGTTCCATACGCTGCGCTTCAACGCCCATCTTTCCAAGGTGCTCGCGCTGGCGGGCGCCGATGCGTCGCTTGCGGCCCCGGCGAAGCTCGAGCTGCCGAACGAGCCCGTCCTGACGGGCGCCGAGGCCGAAGAGGTCCTCGACGCCGCAATCGCGGAAGGCGTCATGGTGGGCGTGGAATTCTACAGGCCCGCGCAGGAAAGCCTTTTCGAGCCGACCTCTGCGCTCTTCGTCGGGACGGGCGAGCGCGTCATGTCCTTCGAGGGCGATGCGGCGCGCGAGGCGTTCGCGCGCATCGTGCGCGACGGGGCGTTTTGCGCCCTCGATGTGAAGCGAGCCCTGCAGGAGGTCTATCCTGCCGACGGGTCGATTCCCGCGGCCGTCGAGCTTTCCGACGTGGCGGATTCCCGTTATTTCGATATCGGGCTTGCGGCGTATCTGCTCAATTCCAATATGAGCCGCTATGAATACGAGACGCTGTGCGACGCCTATCTCGGAGCGACGCTGCCCGAAGCCTCTTCGGCCGAGGCGGCCGCAGCCGCCCACGCATCGGTCGCGCGCATGTTGAGCGAGGCCCTGCGCGAGGCGCTGGACAAGGACGGAAGCCTTGCATGCTACGCCGATATCGACGCGCCGCTCGTCGCGACGCTCGCGGGCATGGAGCGCGTCGGCGCCGCGCTCGATAGCGTCACGCTTGCCGAAATGGGCAGCGTGACGAAAGGGGAAATCGATGCGCTGAGGCAGGAAATCGTCGACCTGGCGGGCGAGGAGTTCAACGTCGATTCGCCCAAGCAGCTCGGCCATATCCTCTTCGAAGTGCTCGGGCTGCCTGCGGGCAAGAAGACCCAGCGCGGCTTTTCCACCGATGCCAAAACGCTCAAGGGTCTCGAGGGCAAGCATCCTATTGCGAGCAAGGTGCTGCGCTATCGAGAGTTGGCGAAGATGCAGTCGACCTACATCGACGCGCTTCCGCGCATGTGCGCGGGCGACGGCCGCGTTCACACGAGCTTCAATCAGACGGTCACCACCACGGGCCGTCTGTCCTCGAGCGAGCCGAACTTGCAGAACATCCCCGTGCGCACCGAGTTCGGCCGCCGCATCCGCGAGTGCTTCGTGCCTTTGCGCGCGGACGACGTCTTCGTGTCGGCCGACTACTCGCAGATCGAGTTGCGCCTGCTCGCCCATCTGTCGGGCGACGAGAGCCTGATCGATTCGTTTTGCGGCGGCGCCGACTTCCATGCGGCGACGGCGGCGCGCGTGTTCGGCATTCCCGTCGGCGAGGTGACGCCCGAACTGCGTAGCCGCGCGAAGGCGGTCAACTTCGGCATCGTGTACGGCCAGCAGGCGTTCGGCCTGGCAAGCTCGCTCGGCATCGGCTTCAAAGAAGCCCAGGAGATGATCGACCGTTATTTCGAGGTGCATCCGCGCGTGCGCGAGTATCTCGACGAGACGGTGGCCGAGGCGAAAGAGACCGGCTACGCCGTCACGATGTTCGGCCGCAAGCGCCATATACCCGAGCTGCGTGCGGGCAACGCCGTGCAGCGCGGCTTCGGCGAGCGCACGGCCATGAACCATCCCATGCAAGGCAGCGCGGCGGACATCATCAAGCTCGCCATGAACGAGGTGGCGCGCCGCCTGGCCGCCGACGGCTTCGAGAGCAAGCTCATGCTGCA
>USLD01000151.1 GCA_900555495.1 uncultured Slackia sp.
GCGGCCCCGGCATGCAGAGGTCCAAGCCTGCAGCGACCGACGCGACGCTCGAACTCATGGCGCCCCAGTCAGTAACCGTCAAACCGTCGAAACCCCACTCGTCACGCAGCACATCTCTCAAAAGCCAGGAATGCTCCGAACAGTAAATGCCGTTCAGCTTGTTGTATCCCGTCATGACCGCCCACGGCTTCGCCTCGCGTATCACGCGCTCGAAAGCGGGGAGATAGATTTCACGAAGAGCACGCTCGTCGATCACGGAATCGCCCACCATGCGCGCATGCTCCTGGTTGTTGCCCGCGAAATGCTTCACGCAAGCGCCGACGCCGCGGCTCTGTATGCCACGCACCATCGCGGATCCCAGAACGCCCGCCAGCAACGGGTCTTCACTGAAGTACTCGAAATTCCTACCGCACAGGGGGCTGCGCTTCATGTTGACGCCCGGGCCCAAAACCACATCGACGCCCTGGTCGCGCGCCTCTTCTCCGATGGCCGCGCCCACCTCTTCCACCAAGGCTTCGTCGAACGAGCAGGCCAAAGCGCTGGCCGTAGGAAAACAAGTAGCGGGAACGCTCTCGTGGATTCCTAGATGGTCTTCGCCTTTCTCCTGCTTACGAAGCCCATGGGGACCGTCGGAAAACACCACGGCAGGGATGCCGCGCTTTGCAATCGCATGCGTCTTCCAGTGCGTCTCCCCCGCAAGCAGCCCAGCCTTTTCGACTGTAGACATGGAGGACACGACGGCATCGATGTTCATCTCGCCCCCGTTCTGCGGGCTTCCCGCTCTCGTCCGGCCCAGAAACCCGTTCCATTCCCGTCAAAGATATCGTTGGCTAAATTGTACTCGCCCGCTCCCGCAAAACGAGCAGGCGAGCCATGCGTTAACGAATGGACGAGAAGCGTTCGCGGAAACGACGATCATCGAACAAGAGCGCTCCATACCCGGGCAACCGCAGCTCGCACGTCATCGAGGGTCGATACGTTCTCGATGACGAAGTCGGCGATGGATTCACGCTGCTCATCGGTCGCCTGACGCGCTATGCGTGCTCGAACATCGGCTTCGCTCTGCTCGCCGCGCGCGCATGCGCGCTCGATGCGCAGAGCCTCGGGCGCGCTCACCGCAATCACGGCATCCGCCCACGAAAACGCCGCGCGCGTCATATCGCCCGATGTCACCTCCACCACTACCGCATCATGCGTCTTTCCCAGCTCGTCGACGCGACGAAAGCATTCGTTCATGATGGCGGGATGGGTGATGGCATTGAGCGCGGCGGTGTGCTCCGCCGTATCGAATGCGGCGGCAGCAAGAGCGGAACGCACCACCGCGCCTTCGGAATCGAAGATTTCCGCCCCGAAAGCATCGCGAAGGGCCGCTTTCACCGCAGGCATGAACAACACGTCGTGTCCGATGTCGTCGAGTTTCACAACGCCCGCTCCTAGATCCCCGAACATCCCGCATACCGTGGATTTGCCGGAGCCGATGCCGCCGATCAAAACGACCTTCCTCATGCCTTCGCCCTTTCCCTGACGCCCCTGATGCCTGATGCACGAAGCGCCGTCCTCGCTGTGGGACGGCGCTTCCGATATCACGATTCTAACAACGCTCGGCGATTTCCCGAATGAGACGCACCGTATCGTCCCAACCGATGCAAGGATCGGTAATGGACTGGCCGTAGGTCATGTTGTCGCTGATATCCTGGCGGCCTTCGACCAGATAGCTCTCGATCATAACGCCCTTGATCAACTTTCTCAGATCGGCATTGTGCTTGCGTGTGTGGGTGATTTCGCCCACGATGCGAATCTGCTCTTTGAACTTCTTACCGGAATTGGAATGGTTCGCATCGATAACCACGGCCGGATTGCTCAAGCCCTGCTTCTGATACATCTCCCAGAGGCGCATGCAGTCTTCGTAGTGGTAGTTCGGAATCGTGGTTCCGTACTTGTCGACGCCGCCGCGCAAGATGGCGTGAGCGAGCGGATTGCCGTCGGTCGACACGTCTTGAGTGCGGTAGATGAATCGCTGGGGACTCTGTGCCGCTACCACCGAATTCAACATAACGGACAAATCGCCGCTCGTGGGATTCTTCATGCCGACAGGCGTATCCATGCCCGATGCGGTAAGACGATGCTGCTGATTCTCGACCGAACGAGCGCCGACGGCCTCGTACGAAAGGATATCGTCGAGATACGTTCGGTTCTCCGGATACAGCATCTCATCGGCAGCCGTCAGGCCGCTCTCCTCCATTGCACGAATATGCATACGTCGGATAGCCCTGATTCCTTCGAGCAAGTCGGGTGCGCCCTCCGGGTCGGGCTGGTGAAGCATGCCTTTGTAGCCGACGCCCGTCGTGCGCGGCTTGTTCGTATAGATGCGCGGAATCAGAATAAGCTTATCGGAGACGAGCGGCGCCAATGCTCCGAGCCTGCTCACGTATTCGCATACCGAATCTTCGTTGTCGGCCGAACACGGACCTACGATTACCAGAAATTTATCGGATGCGCCCGTAAGCACGTCGCGAATCTCCGCGTCACGACGAGCCTTCAATGCGGCCAGTTCGTCGGAAAGAGGATATTCCTTCTTCAGGTCGGCAGGTTCGGGCAAAACCTTGTTCACATGCATTGCCATCTTCGATTCTCCTTCCAAACGCTCCGATACGCGACGCAACGGCCCTTTAACGCCGCACCGCCTCTATCACGCCGGCGGCGAGCACGGTATCCCCATCGTAGAAAACGGCATATTGCCCAGGCGCCGTGGTCGCCTGGGGCTCGTCGAGCACTACATCGACCGTCGCGGAGGAAACATCCGCCGAAGACAGCCCGTCGTACGTAACGGATGAAACGATGCGGCATGCGACCGCAGCCTGACGATAGCGGAGCTTCACCGAACACGAATACGACCCCTCCTCAGCGCAAGCGTCGGAAATACGCGTCGCCGTACCCGCCTGCCACATCACATCGCGAACGCGCACGCCGACGATCGAAGCATCCGAGGCGAAGGCGACGACCAGTTCGTTGGTATCGGCTTTCTTGTCGACCACATAATACGGCTCGGGAGCGCCGCCGATATCAAGGCCTTTTCGCTGTCCGATAGTGTAGCGGTGCAGGCCTTTATGCTTTCCTACCACGCGACCATCGCTCGTCACAATGTCGCCTGGATGCTCGGCAAGACCCCGATCGGCAAGAAAGTCTAAGTGGGATCCATGGATGAAACAAATATCCTGGCTATCTGACTTCGATGCCACAGGAAGCCCCCACTGCGCCGCGAGCTCGCGCACGCGCGCTTTTCCTTCGGCAAGGGTGCCGAGCGGAAGCACCAGGCGGGCAAGCTGCTCTTGCGACAGCATCGAAAGCATGTAGGACTGGTCTTTCGGAGCGAAAGCCGAGCGCGCGACGGCGAAGCGCCCGTCCCGTCGGACGATACGCGCGTAATGGCCCGTCGCAACGAAGCCGCATCCCAACTCATCGGCAGCCTCGACCAACGAAGGTATCTTGCACGAACGGTTGCAGACCACACACGGACTAGGCGTACGACCCGACGCGTACTCCTCGACGAATGAATCGACCACGTTGCAGGCGAAACGATGCGTGCAATCTTTCAGCACGTGCGATATGCCGAGCTTTTCGGCCACCACACGCGCATCCTCGGCCGCCTGACGCGCGTTTTCGTCATCGACGAAGATGCACGTCACGCCGACCACGTCGAAGCCCGCATTCATCAGCAGCCGTGCGGCCACAGAAGAATCGACCCCTCCGCTCATACCCAAAACGACGCGCGAAGCAGGTTGCATATCGATATGTTCTACGAATGAAATCACGGCGCCATTCTAGACCAAGATGCCGTACTTTAGCCTGCGATAGCGATTTTTTCTTAAATCCACGGAACCTCGAAAACAAAAAAGCGACCCCGAAGGGTCGCTTTTTCATGAGC
>USLD01000152.1 GCA_900555495.1 uncultured Slackia sp.
CATGGCTAACATTACCGCTGCTATGGTCAAAGAGCTCCGCGAGATGACCGGTGCCGGCATGATGGAGTGCAAGAAGGCCCTGGTCGAGGCTGAGGGCGATATGGACAAGGCCGTCGACGTCCTTCGTACCCGCGGTCTTGCCGCCGTCGCCAAGAAGGCCGGCCGCGCTACCAACGAGGGTACCGTCATGGCTCTCGTTTCCGAGGACGGCACCACCGGCGCCCTCGTCGAGCTTAACTGCGAGACCGACTTCGTCGGCATGAACGAGAAGTTCAAGGCCTATGCCGAGAAGATTGCCCGTGCCGCCGTGGCCGCTAAGCCTGCCGACATGGATGCCCTGAAGGCTGCCGAGGTCGACGGCGAGACCGTCGAGGCCGTCGTCACCGACTGCATCCACGTGATGGGCGAGAATACGCAGCTCGCTCGCTTCGCCGTCGTCGAGGCCGGCGCTGTTTCTTCCTACATCCACATGGGTGGCAAGATCGGCGTTCTGGTTTCCTTCGACGTCGAGGGCATCGACATCGCTTCCGATGAGTTCGCTCACTACGGCCGCGACGTTGCCATGCAGGTCGCCGCTGTCGCTCCGATCGCCGCTAACCGCGAGCAGGTCGATCCTGCCGTCGTCGAGCACGAGATGAGCATCTACAAGGCTCAGGCCGCCGAGTCCGGCAAGCCCGAGGCTATCCAGGAAAAGATGGCCACCGGCCGTCTGGAGAAGTTCTTCAAGGAGCAGTGCCTCACCGAGCAGGCTTTCGTGAAGAATCCCGACCAGACCATCAACCAGTACACCGACGAGGTTGCCAAGAAGCTGGGCGGTTCCATCAAGGTCGTCGACTTCAAGCGCTTCGCTCTGGGCGAGTAAAGAAGAGTTTCCGAACTTTCGAATCGGTTTGAAACGCCGGCGATCTTCGCCGGCGTTTTTCTGTTCTTGCAGGCCGCTTCCGAATCGACCATTTCCGTCGAGCGTTGCTTTTCCCAGGTGCTATGGTTTTATGAAAGGGTTGGAGCGCAAGGGTTCAACCCTTTCATATTTTTTGGGAAAATGCATGGAGTGCATTCGCTATTCGAGCCGCTTTCGAGCGGCTTTTTATAGAAAAGGGGATCGAAATCATGGCGAAAGAGATGATCGTCGTTGAAGGCGGCACGCCGCTTGCTGGAGAAGTCCGCGTTTCCGGCGCGAAGAATTCCGCCCTCAAGCTCATCGCCGCGTCCATCCTCGGCGCAGGCGAAAGCGTTATTCACAACGTCCCGCTTATTTCCGATATCGCCGTCATGTCCAAGGTGCTCGAGACGCTCGGCGCCCGCGTGCAGCGCGAAGACCATACGCTTGTGATCGACACGGCGAACGTGGATACGTGGGAAACCCCCTACGAGCTGGTTTCTAAGATGCGCGCCTCCATTTCGGTGCTTGGCCCGCTCGTGGCCCGCTTCGGCCGTGCTCGCGTGGCCATGCCCGGCGGGTGCAATCTCGGCGCCCGCAAAATCGATATGCATATGGTGGGCATGGAGGCCCTTGGCGTGCATTTCGAAACCGATCACGGCTATATCGAGGCAAGCACGCCTAACGGCTTGCACGGTGCTTACGTCGCGCTCGACTTCCCGAGTGTCGGCGCCACCGAGAATACCATGATGTGTGCAGTCACTGCCGAAGGCGAGACCATCATCGAAAACGCCGCGCGCGAACCCGAAATCGAAGACTTGGCAGACATGCTCAACGCCATGGGCGCGCGTGTCAGCGGTGCCGGCTCCCCGACCATCGTGGTCGAGGGCGTTTCCGCGTCCGACCTGCATCCGTGCGAACACACCACGGTGGGTGACCGCATCGAGGCCGGTACTTTCCTGGTGGGCGGCGCCATGACGGGCGACCCTGTCACGGTGCGCGGCATCGAGCCCGGCTTCTTGCGCATGGCGCTTATGAAGCTTCATGCCATGGGCTGCACTGTCGATTTCGGTAGCGATTGGATCACCGTTTCCAGGAAAGGCCCCCTTCAGGCGATCGATATCCAGACGCTTCCTCATCCCGGATTTCCCACTGATCTTCAGGCCCAGTTCATGTTGTTGGCCGCCGTCGCGCAGGGCAACTCGGTCATTACCGAGAACGTGTTCGAGAATCGCTTCATGTTCGCCGATGAAATCGGCCGTATGGGCGCCAGCGTGACCATCGAGGACCACCACGCCATCGTGGAGGGCGTGTCTTCGTTGCAAGGAACCGATGTCAAGGCAACCGATCTTCGCTGCGGTGCGGCGCTGGTTCTTGCGGGCGTCTACGCCGAAGGTACTACGCGCGTGCATAAGGTCCATCATATCGACCGCGGCTACGAAGACTACGTCGGCAAGCTTTCGTCTCTCGGCGCGCATCTGCATCGCGAGCCCGATGAAGACATCGATTGGTAGTTCGGGGCGGCGAATATGGTTACACGTCGACCGAGCAGCGCTCAATATAAGAAGACATCGCGCCAGATGCGTCGTGCGACGCTGGGCACCCATGTCGCGCGAATTCCAAGCCCGATTGCATCGCGCAGAGAGCAGGCCAACCCACGGCGTACCCGTAATGTCGAACGTGGTGAAATCCATCAGGTCTTGCCCAATACATCCACGCGAGAAAGCAGGCGCGATTATACGAACCGCATGAGCCAGCAGGCCTTCATCGAGCGCGCGGTGGCATCGAGTCGCCGTCGCAAGATCGCAGTTGCCATCGTGCTTGCCGTCGTGGCCCTTGCTGTCGCCTCCGCTGCCGCTTGGTTCGTTTTTATCGGCGGCGTCAACGACAGGCTTCGGATCCAAGATCCTGCGCTCTCGTCGGTTCTGGCGGATGCTCCTGCCGAAGGCCCCGTCTATACGGTGCTTGCTGCATCGTATGACGACGGCGATGGCGGGTCGGGTCCCGATGTGGCATTGTTGGTACGCACCGATTCCGCGACCGCGTCCGCTTCGGCAGTCGTGATTCCCGGCAACGCTCGCGTTAAGCTGTCGGACGGCAACGCCCACCGCCTGGGCGAAGCACAGACTCTCGGCGGAGATGCCGAGGTGGTTTCGGCTATCGAGGACCTTTCGGGCGTCCAGGTTTCTCATTACGTTAAAACCGATGCAAGGGGATTCGTCTCGCTGGTCGATTCGGTCGGGGGCGTCGAGGTGAATCTGTCCGAGCCGGTAAGCGACCCGGATGCGGGTTCGATGACCCTTCCTGCAGGATTCCAGGTCCTTTCGGGCGAACAGGCCCTGTTCCTGTGTCGCGCCAACGATTTCGCCGCATCGCCCGAGATGCAACGCGGTTTGAACGAGTCGCAGGTCGCGCAGGCCCTGTTCAAGAAGTTCGTGGGCATGGACAAGCTCTCGTTCTACACGGGTATGGACGGTTTCTCCGACTGCGTGAAAACCGATATGGACGTCAAGTCCGCCTACGCGATGATGTCGTCGTTGCGCGACATCGTGGCCGAATCGGTCATGACGGGCGTCATGCCGACGTATCTTTCCAAGGCTGGCGACGTGGTGTATCAGGAGCCCATTTCCGACGAATGGAAGGCCATGATGGAGCGTTTCGTGGCAGGCGACGTTCCTCAGCAGGACAAGGAGTCGATCATCGAATCCGTCGACCCCGCATCGTTCACCATCACAGTGAACAACGGCGGCAGCGTCGAAGGCGCCGCGGCCGATGCGGCTTCGATCCTCGAGGGCGCGGGCTTCACGGTGGATTCCGTGGGCAACGCGAACCAGGCCGTCTACGAAAGCACGCTCATCGTGTATCAGAAGTCGGAAAACGAGGCCAAGGCCGAAGCCATCGTGGCGACGCTCGGAACGGGTCGCGCCGTGCTCGATGCCGTCAACTATTCCTTCGAGACCGATATCCTGGTCGTCGTGGGCAAGGACTGGCAGGCCGTTTTGGATGCGCGCGAGAAAACCGCCGCGCCGACTACAACGAACGCT
>USLD01000153.1 GCA_900555495.1 uncultured Slackia sp.
ACGCGACAATTTCTCAGTTTAATTGAAAAGAAAGCGCGGTTTTTCATCGTTCACGGAAACGGCTTCGGGACGGATGCGGACGGCATCCGCCGTGCCGAAAGCGCCGTATGCCTGCTTGCTGGAAAGGAAACGGAGTTTCATCGAATCGGGCGGGGCCGCATACCGACCCGGTAGAATCGCATCGAGAGACGAGGAGGAAGCCATGTCAGAATCCGCAACCGCGAAACCGACCGCGCCCGAGGCCGTCGAGGCGGCCGAGGAGCGCGCGAACGACGCCGAAGCAGCAGTCGACCCGACCTACGGCATCACGCGCGAAGAAGCCGAGGAACTCCGCATGCTCATCGCCACCGAGCGCGATGGCGGCGATATGGCCTATGCGGCGTTTCACAGTCTCTGCCCCACGGGCGAGGAATACGCCTTCGATGACAAGGCGTGCGCGATCTACCGCCTTCTGGAAAAGCGCGGCCTGATCGAAGGCGCCGATGCCGGAAACGGCTTCTTGTTCTTCGGCCTGACGCAGAACGGCCGTGACGCATCGGCGGCCTACGACGCCGCCCACGCGGCCGACGACGAAGCACCGAAGGCGCGCAAGCCGGCCCTTTCGATGCCGCATATCGAATTCGACAAGACCGTCGTGATCACGAGCGCCGCGACGGCGGCCGTGGTGGGCCTGATCGCAGGCCTTCTGGGCGCATTCATCGGAAGCGCCTTGTTCTAAAAACAGACTGCATGCGCGTTCGAGCGCATAGGCTCGCCCGAACGCGAAGAAGGGGCGCCGGATTCTTCCGGCGCCCCTTCTCGTAAGGGAGGGTCGCTTCGGCAGGGTCTGAACGCCTAGGCGCTTTCGGACTGCAGGGCCGCAACCACGGCCTTGCCCGTCACCAGGCCGGAACCGGCATTCGGGGAAAGGTCGCTGCCGCTGTCGGGAGTGGTGGAGCCGCAGCAGTACACGTTGGCGATCGGATTGCCCTGGTTGTCGACCAGCTGGCTGTCCGTAGCGATCTTCAGGCCGCCGTGGGTCTTGTAGCGGAAGGGGAAATGCTTCAGAGCATAGTAGGGGGCTTCCAGCTTCTCGAGGAACAGCTTCTTGCCGAAGGCCGCATCCTCGCCGGCGTCGACGAAGCCGTCGTATTCGGCGAAGGTGGCCTTGAGGTTCTCGGCAGGAACGTCCATGGCGGCAGCCAGGTCGTCGAGCGTGTCGCACGGGCCGACGAGACGGTCTTCGTGGGCGTTCATGTTCATCTCGACGTTCCACGCCTGAGAGCCCTCGATGAGCTGGTGGTCGAAGATGGTCCACCAGAAGCCCAGGCCGAGCTTGGCGGCGGCATCGGGGGAATCGTGGGACTGGTCTTCCTTGATGAAGCGACGGCCCATGGGAGTGACCTGGACGTTGCGGCCGAAGTAGCCCCAAACCGTGACCTGAGCCAGGTCGCTCATGCGGTTGGATTCCATGTCCATGTGGGCATACACGCCGCCGATGGAACGGCCGAGCTCGTGGCCCTCGCCCATGGAGTACACCGTCAGCGGGCACAGCTCGGCCTGCTGGGGCATGTACTCGGAAACCATGACCTGATTGCAAGAGAATCCGCCCGTCGCCAGAACGATCTTCTTGGCCTTCACGTCGATGATCTTATCGGTCTTGGGGTCGACGAAACGAACGCCGACCGGATTGCCGTCGGCATCGACGATGAAATTCGTCGCCTTGCGGTTCAGTTCCACCGTGGCGCCCTTGTCCTTGAGGCCGTTGATGAGCGGGGTCAGGACGGAAGTCATGTCGCCGATACCGTTCAGAGGAAGCAGCATGGACGTGGGAGCGCCCGTGTCCTTGTAGGCATCGAGCGGCTGGAACTGCGCGCCGTAATCGGCCTCGACGCGATTGGCCCACTCGGTCTGATACAGGTACAGGGCCTTCTTGTATTCCATGTCATCGGTCTCGCCCTTTTTCTCGAGAATGGGAGCGTACTTCTCCCACTTCTCCTCGGGGTTGCCCTCGATGCCGGCGCGCTTCTGCACCTCGGAGCCGGAGACGTTCATGACGCCGCAGGCCATGAAGCTCTCGCCGCCGTACGTGTCGCGCTTGTCGGCGAGCATGACGTTGTAGCCCGCCTCGACCGGATCCATAGCGGCGGAAAGGCCCGCGATGCCCGTGCCGATGATCAACACGTCGGTTTCTTCGGCGAACTCGACCGGAGCGGAGCCGACGACGGTGTCGCCTTCCGCACCCTTGGATTCTCCCGAAGCGCAGCCCGCCAAGGCGGTTCCCGCAACGAGAACGGCGCCGGAAGCGATTGCGCCCTTCAAGAAATTACGTCGATCAAGAGTCGTTTCCATAATGTTCCCTCCTCATTCGATGCCGGCTTCCCCGCCGGCAGCCGAATCATGCATCCGCACGCTTGCAAACGCACCGTACAAAATGGACTATTTTTACGTTTTCCCTTGTCAATGCCGCATAAACACCGAAGCTCGCAGCAATGGGAACGAAGCGCGAGCGCGTAGGAAGATAGGACCGCATACGCTGCCGGCCGCGCGAAGGAGCCGGTCTCGTATACAATAGGCACCGTAGGAGGAGGGGTATGAAAACAGAACACGTACGCGGCGCGACTCCGCCGTGGCTGCTGACGCTCGCCGTCGTTGTCGGCTATGCGGCATTCCGGTCGGCGAATTCATCGATATACCTTTCTCGATTCGCGCAATCGCCCGAGTCGTTCATCTTCATGACCGACCCTGCGTTCAATATCACATCGGCCCTCGCGACGGTACTGTGCGCCGTCGCCGTGGTTGTCCTGTGCGCCGCAGGCCGCCTTAAAGAATTCTCGATGCCCGTCGTTCCCGCCGTCGCCATTCTGCTATGCGGCATGGGCACGACGGCTCTCGAAGGCTCGGCTCCCTTGCCGCCCAACGTCGTCTTGGCGCTCTCGGTAATCGCGTTCGCGGTGGGCTCGATCATGCTCAAGATGGCCTGGATCGAACTGCTCGCTCACGAAGCGCCGCGCCAAGCCATCATCCAAATCGCCTGCTCGGCCATCGCCAGCGCCGCCATACAATACGGCCTTTCCGTCCTCGGGGCGTCGTGGACCGTCGCGCTGACCGTAGTCCTTCTGGTCACAAGCGCCTTGCTTCTTCTCGGGGTGCGCGGCGATATGAAACGAAGCGAACAGCGCGTCCTCGAGCACTGGCGCGCGCACGGCAGCAACGGCCCCTGGAAAAACGCCGTGGGAGAAATCAGCGACGCGCTGCTCGCCCTGTGCGTGCTCGAAGCGGTCATAGGCCTGATCAACAGCTTCATGCTGGCTGCATCCATGACCTTCGCCGGCGCTGCGGGCATTCCCAGCGCCGCCATGGCCATCGCCGCCGCCCTATTCTGTTTCGCTGCGCTGATCACGCGGCACCTGCCCGCCGCATCGGCGATGTTCCGCGTTGCGTTTCCCGTCGTGGCCGCCATGGTGGTGTTCGTACCCTTCGCCAGCGAGGGATATACGCGGCTCTTCAGCACGGTGCTTTTGGTAGGCTACGATTTCGTCGCATTGCTGCTCCTCTATCAAGTGGCCTACGCTTCGCATAAATTCAAAGTATCGAGCTATGTCCTCATGGCGCTGTTCTCGGGATGCACGAAGCTCTGCCTGCTCGCGGCGCTCGTCATAGGAGGCCTGTTCGGCGGACAGGAACGCGCGGCGGAATCGTCCACCGTGAGTTTTCTCGTGCTTGCGTGCGCGGTGATCTATATTCTGGCCATCGCCGCCGTCCTGCTTTCGCGCGACCGCAGAAAGCGCACGGCATTGCGGGAAGCGCATCACGACGACGGGGCCGAAAGCGCCGACGCGGCGGCCCACCATACGCCGGAAACTACCGCCACACCCAACCCGGACCAAGCCGCCCAGGTGTTGCCCCAATACCAGGAACTATATGAGCAGAATCCCGA
>USLD01000154.1 GCA_900555495.1 uncultured Slackia sp.
GGCTATCAAGAGGGCCTGGGGGTCGGCGTTGCCGATGTCCTCGCTTGCCAAGATGAAGATACGGCGCGCGATGAATTTGGGGTCTTCGCCGCCGTCGATCATGCGCGCGAGCCAATACAGCGCGGCGTCGGGATCGCTTCCGCGCATCGATTTGATGAACGCGCTGATCACGTCGTAGTGCATGTCTTTGTTCTTGTCGTACGGCAGCGATCGATGCGGGGTGGCGAGCTCGACCATATCGGCCGTGATCGCGAACGGGGGCTGCGCCCGACCGTCCGACGACGCCTGCTCGCGCGCCAGACCCGCCGACAGCTCGAGCGTGGTGAGCGCGTTGCGCGCATCGCCGCCCGCGAGGTTCACGATCGAATCGAGCGCATCGGAGTCGAGCGCGAATTCGCCCTTGAGGCCGCGCTCGTCGTCGAGCGCGCGCTCGACGATCGCAACGATGTCTTCATCGGAAAGCGAGCGCAGCTCGATGACGCGCGAACGAGAGATGAGCGCGGAGTTCACTTCGAAATAAGGATTTTCGGTAGTGGCGCCGATCAGGATGACCGTGCGGTCTTCGACCGCGTGGAGCAGCGCGTCTTGCTGGCTGCGATTGAAGCGGTGGATCTCGTCGACGAACAATATGGTGCGCATGCCGTTGACCAACAGGCGCTTTTCGGCAGCGGCGATTTCGCGGCGCAGGTCGGACACGGTGCCGCCGATGGCCGACACCTCGACGAAGGCCGCGCGCGTGCTTTCGGCCACGATGTGCGCGATGCTCGTCTTGCCCGTTCCGGCAGGACCGAACAGGATGGCCGACGACAGCGTGTCCGACTTGATCGCCGCGAACAGCCAGCTGCCCGGGCCGACCGCATGCTGCTGGCCCGCCAACTCGTCCAGCGTTCGCGGGCGCATACGCACGGCAAGCGGCGCTGCCGCGAATTTCGCTGCGTTTTCTATTTCGGTGAAAAGGGTATCCATACGATGCGCTCCCGCGTTCCAGGTTCAAGAAGCGGCGCCATGCGGACGCCGCTTCGCTTGCTCTGCATCCATTATATAAGAACACCTGTTCGGTTACGAGGAGTGACTGCGCGGCTAGCAGCCCTTGCGGATCTTATGGATGATGTAGAGGCTCAGCACCGCCGCGCCGAAATATCCCAGGAAACCGATGATCGGCACACCGAACAGCTGCGGCTGCATATCCGTGGAATAGATCATGGACGATCCGATGAACAGGCCCGCCGTGATGATCGCCAAGCTGAGGCGGTCGACGATATGCCCGAGCTTTTCCATGGGCTGGCTGGCTTCGGCCAGATCGAATCCCAGCTTGAGCCGGCCTTTTTCGGCCATGTCGAGCACATTCACCACGCGTCCGGGGATCTCGACGGCCTTATCGGCCGCGGCCACCGCCGCCATAGTGCGCGTTTCCACTTCTTTGACGGGGTCGAAGCGCCTCGTTCCGCGCTGCTTGATATAGGTTTCGACCACCTTGAGAATGCTGATTTCGGGCGTAAGCGACAGAAGCGTTCCCTGCAGAGATGCCAGGCCGCGCACCAGCATGACGAAGCTGCGCGGCATGATCACGTTGGCCGTGTCGAGGATCGACATGATGTCGTTGAGCAACGCCGCGATGTCCATCGAATAGGCATCTTCGGCGGCATAGCGGTTCACGAGCGTGGTCAGCTCCTGCAAAAGCCTGCCGTAATCGAGCTTCTTGCCAGGAGCGTCGCTCACCCTTCCCCATTCGATGAACAGGTCGGTCAAGGCGTGGCCGTCTTTGAACACCATGGCCTTCATCATGTCGAAGAACAGGCCTCGCTCGTGCGGGGATAGCTCGCCCATCATGCCGCAGTCGATCCATACCACCTCGCCGCGGTCTTTCTTGCCTTCGGCGCGCTCCTCTTCGGTGAGCGCGGAGCGCACGATCACGTTGGCGGCATGCGGGTCGGCATGGAAGAAACCCGTGTCCACCATCTGATGCATGTAGGAATTGGCCAGGCGGTCGCCGATATCGCGCAGGTTGTAGCCGGCTTTTTTCAGCTGGTCCACATGCTCGAGCGAGATGCCTTCGACGAACTCCATGACGAGCACCGTTTCGTCGGAATAGCCGGGATAGACCGCAGGCGACGAAACGCCTTTCTCGCCGCGCACGCCGCGGGCGAAACGCAGGAGATTGTCACGCTCTACCGTGAAGTCGATTTCTTCGCGCACCGTACGGTCGAATTCATCGATCACGGTGACGATATCGACGCCCGCCAAGACCGTCGAACCGGTCAGATTCAGCAGGTCGGCAGCGCGGCGCATAAGCTGGATGTCGCGCTGCATGTCCTCTTTGACGTGGTCGCGCCTGACCTTTACCGCGACCGCGGCGCCGTTTTCGGCAAGATGGGCCTTGTACACCTGGGCGATCGAGGCCGACCCGAGCGGCTCTTCGTCGAAATCGGAGAACACGCTCATGCAATCGTCTCCGTAGATCGCCTTGAGCCGTTCGACCACGTGCTCGAACGGCTCGGGCGTGGTGGAGCTGCGCAGCGTCTGCAACGCGTTGCAGTATTCCTGAGGAAGCATGTCCGAGCGCGAGGAAAGGATCTGGCCCAACTTGATGAACGTGGGACCGAGCTCTTCGAGCAGCGTGACGAGTTTTTCCGGGGTCAGGCCGCGCGACACCTCGGTGCGGCGCAGGACTTTCGTGATTTCACGCAGACGGGCGGCCGACGTGGTGTCTTTCAAGCCGTCGCGAACGAGCTGCACGAAATTCTTCGCACGTGCCATGAACATCCCCTCCCCCTGATACGCGGCTTCGCACGGCCACATTGTAGCGCAGGGCCTTAAACCGCCCGCGAATGACACCGCTTTGTATACAGACGGAAACGGTAAGGAGGCGATGCGCTGCAAGCAGCAGGACTCGCAATCCGGTTTTCATGTCAAGGGGTATCTTTCGCGGTTGCGTCGTATATACTCGAGCCAAGCCTTGCTTCCGAAGCCGTCATTTTGCGATGGACCGATGCATTACTTCAGGGAGCTCTAGATTACGCGTGAATACAGGGATTCGCGTCTGTCGACACGAAAGCTTTGCAGCGCGTTGCGAGCACCCACCTTGTCTAGGTGGGTTCATCCTTAGGCCGGGGGCGAGGCTTCTTCACGTCTTTTTCCTTCGCGTAAACACGCTCCCTCTTCTTTCGAAAAACTCCGCTTCCCATGCCGTCATGCCGGTTTTGGGTGTAAAATGCGCTGCACTATCAAGCATTTCAGCTGTATTTCACCTGTTCGCGCATATCGACCGACCGCCTCGAGGACCGAGGCGCGCTTCGCGATTCCACAACGCCGACAGTCAGAGGCTTTCGAAAGGAGCACTATGAACGAACCCGTGTACACGTACCGTCTTGCCACCACCGACGACGCCGAGGCTTTGCAGGCGATCTATGCGCCGTACGTGGACACGTCCATCACGTTCGAATGCACCTGTCCCGACGTCGATGAATTCCGCAAGCGCATCGAAGAGCGTATCTGCCTGTATCCCTACATCGTGTGCGAGGAAGACGGCGTTCCCGTGGGCTATGCCTACGCGAGCCGCCTGTTCACGCGCGAAGCCTATGCCTGGGCCGTCGAGCTTTCGGTCTACCTGTCCAAAGACTGCCGCGGCCGCGGACTGGGCCGCGCGCTGTACGACCGCCTGCTCACGCTGCTCGAGATGCAGGGCGTGCGCAGCGCCCACGGCAAAGTGACCGAGCCCAACGAGAAAAGCGACAAGCTGCACCTGGCCATGGGCTTTCGTCTGGTGGGCGTCATGGACAACGTGGGCTTCAAGCTGGGCCAGTGGCGCGACGTGGCGCACTACGAAAAGCTCCTGGGCGGGTTCGACCGCGCGCCCGAACCCGTCGTCCCCATCCATCAGCTTGATCCCGAAAAGGTCGCGGCCGTCCTGGAAGGCC
>USLD01000155.1 GCA_900555495.1 uncultured Slackia sp.
CGCGGGCCCGCGCCTGGGCGCAGAGGTGCTCAACGTCGAGCATCTGCATAAGGCTTTCGGCGATCGCGTGCTGATCGACGACCTGTCCTTCAGCCTGCCGCGCAACGGCATCGTGGGCGTCATCGGCCCCAACGGCGTGGGCAAGTCCACGCTGTTCAAGATGATCGTGGGCAAAGAAGAGCCTACGTCCGGCGAGCTCAAGCTGGGCGAGACGGTTAAAGTTTCCTACGTCGACCAGAATCGCGAGGGCATCGATGCCGACAAGACCTTGTGGGAGGTCGTTTCCGACGGCCTCGACTACATGCAGGTCGGCGAAACCGAGGTTCCCAGCCGCGCCTATGTGTCTGCGTTCGGCTTCAAGGGCTCCGACCAGCAGAAGCCTGCGGGCGTTCTGTCGGGCGGCGAGCGCAATCGCTTGAACCTCGCCCTGACGCTCAAGCAGGGCGGCAACTTGCTGCTGCTCGACGAGCCCACCAACGACCTCGACGTCGAGACGCTCGAAAGCCTGGAAGAGGCCCTGATGGAGTTCCCGGGTTGCGCTGTGGTGACGAGCCACGACCGTATGTTCCTCGACCGCATCGCCACGCACATCCTGGCGTGGGAGGGCACTGACGAGAACCCCGGCAACTGGTTCTGGTTCGAGGGCAACTTCGACAGCTATCAGAAAAACCGCATCGAGCGTTTGGGTGAAGAGGCCGCCAAGCCGCATCGCATCCACCGCAAGCTGACGCGCGACTAGCGCGTTGCGAACAGGGCGTTCCGGCGCGAAGCCGGACGCCCTGCTTCGCGCATGAAGGGCGCCCGCCGGGCGTATCGAGCGGCGGGCGCCGTCGTAATAGAGCAGAGGCGTTTCATGCGCGTCTCTTTCGAAACATCGTTTGAAAGGTAGGAAATGGAAAACGAGGCAAAGGAGAAAGGCAACGTCAAGGCGTTGCTTCCTATCGGGGTCTTTCTGGTCCTGTATCTGGGCATCGGCGTAGTGTTCGAGTACGTCATGGGCATCTCGATGGGCTTCTACAATATTCCCATCGTCGTCGTGTTCTTGATCGCGCTGCTCGTCGCGTGCTTCCAGAACCGCAAGCTTCCCTTCGACGAGAAACTTGCGGTTATGGGAAAAGGCATAGGCGATAAGACCATCGTCACGATGATCCTCATCTTCATGGCGGCGGGCATTTTCGTCGGCGTAGTCGGTCGCGACAGCGCCGAGAGCGTTGCGTATCTGCTGCTGTCGGTCATTCCGCCGCAATATGCGGTGGCGGTCCTGTTCGTGGTGAGCTGCTTCGTGTCCGTGTCGATGGGCACCTCGGTCGGCACCATCACGCTGATCGCTCCGATCGCCGTGGCCGTTTCGGCGGCCTCCGGCTTCGATCTGCCGTTGTGCATCGCGGCGGTCATGGGCGGCGCTATGTTCGGCGACAATCTGTCGTTCATCTCCGACACCACCATCGCGGCCTGCCAGGGCCAGGGCTGCAAGATGCAGGACAAGTTCCGCGAGAATTTCAAGATCGCGCTTCCCGCGGCTATCGTCACGCTGGTCTTGATCCTGGTCCTTTCCATGGGCGCCGACCTCAACGGCAGCATCTCCCATGATTACGATCTGATCCAGCTCATTCCGTACGTGATCGTGCTTATCGGCGGCATCGTCGGCATCAACGTTTTCATCGTGCTTTTGCTGGGTATCCTTTCCGGCACGGTCATCATGGTCGCTACGGGCGCCACGCCTGCCACCGAGCTGCTCGCCAACATGGGCTCCGGTGCCGCCGGCATGTTCGAAACCACCATGGTCGCGGTGCTCGTCAGCGCGATTTGCGCCCTCATCCGCGAGCATGGCGGCTTCGTCGCCTTGCTCAACGGCATCAAGAGCCTGTTCAAATCCCGCAAGGGCGGCATGCTCGGTATGGGCCTGCTCGTCGGCGCGATGGATATCGCCACCGCCAACAACACGGTGGCGATCGTCATGGCCAACCCGATCGCATCCGATATGGCCAAGACCTACGATATCTCGAAGCGCAAGACGGCGTCGCTGCTCGACACTTTCTCCTGCGTCTTTCAGGGCGTGATTCCCTACGGCGCCCAGATGCTGGTCGCCGTGTCCGCTGCGGCCGAGCTGGGCTATGCGGTTTCCGCGTTCCAGATCATGCCGCTGCTGTTCTATCCGTTCCTGCTGCTGCTCAGCTCGCTTGTCTTCATCTTCATCATTCCCGACAAGCGTCATTACGACGGCGAAGAATAGGCCTTCCAACCGATTCGTCTGCAAAGAGGATTCCGAACGCCCGGTCGCATGTGCGGTCGGGCGTTTTTCCGTCCGTGGCCGTTTGTATGGACGTTTCATGGCGGAATTGCAAGAGAAAGGCAATGTTATCTAACTGCAACCTTCTTTTGGCACGGGGCGCCCGCGCGAAGGCTCCGTCTTTGCTAGAATGCTCGCATGAATGACGAAGCACGCATAACACTCACCGTTCCCGACCACGTCGACATGACGGATATCGTCGGCCCTTCCGACTCCGTTCTTCATGCGATCGGGGACGCGTTCGCCGCACGCATCACGGTGCGCGGCAATCTCATCATCCTTTCGGGCGATTCGCTCGAGGTCCAAAGCCTGACCGCTCTGTTCGGCGACCTGATCAAGATGGCCGCGTCGGGAACGGCGCCGACGGTCGATGACGCGCTGCGCGCCGTCGAGCTTCTGCGTCAGGGCGAATTCGCCCCGTCGATTCTGCGCGAGGACATCTTGCTCACGTATCGCGGGCGCGCCATCCGTCCCAAGACGGCCGGCCAGAAGCGCTACGTCGACGCCATCCGCTCCAATACGGTGACGTTCGGCATCGGCCCCGCGGGTACGGGCAAGACCTATCTGGCCATGGCCATGGCCGTGGCCGCGCTCAAGCGCAAGGACGTGAATCGCATCATCCTTACGCGCCCGGTGGTCGAGGCGGGGGAGAACCTCGGTTTTCTGCCCGGCACGCTCACCGAGAAAGTCGACCCCTATATCAGGCCTTTGTACGATGCGCTGTTCGACATGACCGACATGGAGCGCGCTCGCGATCTGATCGATCGCGGCGTGATCGAGATCGCTCCGCTCGCGTTTATGCGCGGACGCACGTTCAATGACAGCTTCATCATTCTCGATGAGGCGCAGAACACCACGCCCGAGCAGATGAAGATGTTTCTCACCAGGCTCGGGTTCAATTCGAAGATGGTCGTGACGGGCGATATCACCCAGCTCGACCTGCCGCGCGGGCTTTCGGGTCTCAAAAGCGTGCAAAGCATCCTAAGCGGTGTCGAGGACATCGCGTTCGTCGAACTCGAGCGCGCCGATGTGGTCCGCCACAGCCTGGTTGGTAAAATCGTGGAAGCCTACGAGGCCTTCGACGCCCAGCCCCATGGTCTCAATGGGGGACAGGCACAAATTGATACGTCCGGTGCCGGTGGCAAGGCCGCGGGGAAGGCCCGTCATAAGGGAAAGGATGTTGGACATGTCAGTGCTCATCAGTAACGACGCGAACCTCGACACGCTGCTGTCCGAGGACGAGGTCCGTGCGATTACCGCGCACGTGCTCGCCGCCGAGGGTGTGGAGCGCGATGTCGAGATCTCGCTCTCCTATGTGGACGAGGACGAGATGTACGAGCTCAACCGCCAGTGGCGCGACATCGACCGCACCACCGACGTGCTCTCGTTCGAGTGCGATTCAGCCTTTGACGAGGATATCCCCCAGGACGAGGTCCTCGAGCTGGGTGATATCATCCTCGCGCCCGAGGTCATTGCGCGGCAGGCGCCGGGCTTTGGCAACGACCCCGCCGATGAGTGCCGCCTTATGCTCGTCCATGGGCTTTTGCACCTGCTCGGCTACGACCATATCGAGGACGACGAGGCCGAGGAGATGGAGGCGCGCGAAGACGCGCTTCTGCG
>USLD01000156.1 GCA_900555495.1 uncultured Slackia sp.
GCATCCCGCTTCGCGTTAGTGCGCGCAGCCCTGGCAGAAGGAGCAGGCGGCAGGCGTGGCCGCAAGGCCGCCGAGCGCGCTTTCGCGCAGTTCGAAGGGAAGCGAGCGTCCCACATGGTGCATGGCTTCGACCGTCTGGTCGAAATCGACCAGGTTGCCGATGCCCGCCAGCGCGATCTGCGCGGAAACGAGCGCGTTGGCCACGCCCGTGGCGTTGCGCTTCTGGCACGGCGCTTCGACCAGGCCCGCGATCGGGTCGCACACCAGGCCCAAAAGCCCCGCGATCGCGTTCGATGCGGCGGCGAAGCACTGGCGCGGCGTGCCGCCGAACAGCTGGCAGGCGGCCGACGCGGCCATGGCGCTCGCAGCGCCCACCTCGGCCTGGCAGCCGCCTTCGGCGCCCGACACGGTGGCGTTGCGCGTGATCAGATATCCGATCGCGGCGGCGTTGGCCAGCGCGTCGATGATTTCGTCGTCGGAAAAGCCGTGCACATCCTGGCAGGCCAGAAGCATGGCGGGAACGACGCCCGACGACCCTGCGGTGGGGGCGGCCACGATGCGGCCCATCGACGCGTTGGTTTCCAGCACGGCCATCGCATAGGTGGTCGCGCGCGCCAGAAGCTCGCCGCACGGGCCCGTGGCCTCCTTTTCGGAAAGCCTCGCCGCCTCGCCGCCGATCAGCCCGCCCATCGAGCGGACGGGGTCGGTCAGCGGCAGCGTGGCCGATTCGCGCATCACGTCGAGCGCCTCGGCCAGGTAGCGGCGCGTGTCGTCGACGGCGATGCGGTCGGCCGCCAGCATGCAGCGCTCGCGGCGGCAGATGGCCTCGTTGATCGACAGGCCGTTTTCTTCGCAGTAGGCCAAAAGCTCCGCGCCGGTGGCGAAATCGAGCGATTCGAACATTTCTGCGGCCTTTTCGGGCGTCAAGTCGGCGCCGAATCCGTCGGCGCGGCGCGTTTCGTCGGCGGCCTCGGGCGGCACGGCGTCGGTCGCACGGTCGCTTTTCACGATGCGCACGTCGTAGATGTTGGGGTTTTTCGCGATGGCGCGCGCGATCGCCTCGTCGATTTCGTCATCGGTCTGCATGATCGTGTAGGCCACGTCGCCTTTGCGCTCGCGGAACAGGCGCGTGGTGGCGATGTTGATGTCGAAGATGTTCAGGCAGGTGGCGATATGCGCGAGCACGCCTCGCACGTCGCGCTGCTTCACGACGATGCTGTGGTATTCGCCCGTCAGGCGCACGTCCACGCCGTTGATGCGGCTGATCACCGCTGCGCCGCCGCCGATGCTCTCGCCGCGCATGCTCGTGACGGCGCCCGTTTCGTCCGTCACGTCGATATCAACCGTGTTGGGATGCTCGCATGGCGCATCGGGAGCGGGCACGAACTCGAAGTCGAGCCCCGCCGCGCGGGCGATGTCGAACGATTCGCGGATGCGGGTGTCGTCGGTGGGCATGCCCAGCAGGCCCGCCACGAGCGCCTTGTCGGTTCCGTGGCCGCGGTAGGTGTGGGCGAAGCTGCCGTACAGGGTGAACGTGGCCTTGCGCGGCTCGCCTGCGAGCAGGCGCCTGCACATGAGCGCGATGCGCAGCGCGCCTGCGGTGTGGCTGCTCGAGGGGCCGATCATGATGGGTCCTATGATGTCGCGGATGCCGAGGATTTTCATCGCGCGTCCTTCCTTTCGCATTCCGGCCGCGTATCGCGTTGCCGGGGGAGTTTCGTCTCGCAGAGAATATACCCGAATGCGTCTGCGCGCACGCGCGAATCCGTGCCGCGTGCGTTTTCCTCGTCGCGCCGCCGGCATTCCGCGCGTTCCGCAGCCTTCGGAGCGTCGGTTTTGCGGGTTCCTTCTTACGGCGGCGTCGGCATCGCGTCAGCGTGCTAAACTGTTGCGAATCAACTCGCACGAAAAACAAGGAGGAATGCAATGGCAGCACCCATCCTGGTGTTCGGTCATAAGAATCCCGACAACGACGCCATCTCGGCAGCCGTCGGCTACGCGTACCTGAAGAACGAGCTCGCCCGCCGTAACGGCGAGGATGTCGTCTACGAGGCGTGCCGCCTGGGCGGCTTCCCGCCCGAGACCAAGAAGATCCTCGGTGACCGCGGCATCGAAGAGCCCCGCTTGATCGAAGGCGTGGGCGAGGGCGACAAGGTCATCCTGGTCGACCACAACGAGGCGCTGCAGTCCGCCGACGGCATCGAGGCCGCCGAAATCGTCGAAATCGTCGACCATCATCGTCTGGGCGGCCTGGTCACCGCGCAGCCGCTCCGTTTCAACGCCATGCCCGTGGGCTCCACGTCGGCCATCGTGGTGCGCGAGTTCGGCATCTGCGACGTCGAGCTGCCGAAGAACCTGGCGGCGCTGCTGCTGGGCGCCATGCTCACCGACACCGTGATCATGAAGTCTCCCACCACCACCGATTTCGACCGCAAGGTCATCGCCGCGACCGCCGAGTACGTCGGCGTCGATCCGGTGGAATACGGCATGGAAATCTTCAAGTGCCGCTCCAACCCGGCCGAGCTGCCCGTGGAAAAGATCGTCAACGCCGACGCGAAGGAATTCGAGCTCGCTAACGGCAACAAGGTCTACATCGGCCAGTTCGAGACCGTCGACCTGCAGGCCGTCCTGGGCCGCGAGGCCGAGATCCGCGAGGCCATCAAGGCCCTCGTCGCCGAGAAGGGCTATCAGTTCGTGCTCTTCTTCGCCACCGACATCCTGGCCGAAGGCAGCCAGTTCATCGTCGAGGGCGACGTCGATTTCGTCAACGACACCTTCGGCATCGATGCCACCGACAAGAGCGTGTGGATGCCGGGCGTGCTTTCCCGTAAGAAGCAGGTGGCCGCTCCCATCCTGGCCCACGCCTAAGGCGAAGCGCCTTTTCGGCCGGCGAAAGCCGTCCGTTATCGGCGGGTCGCGCATCGGCTCTCGGACCGTTCGGCCCGGGCGTCGGGCGCGGCCCGTTTTTCATGCGGTTTTGTTTTTACGACGCGCTCGCGCGCCCGTGCGCGCGATCGTAGTAGTATGTCCCGAAAATCACGTCCGACGGGCTCGCGGCCTCGCGTCGCGGCTCCGGCGGAACCCATCCGTTTGTTCGTGCGGAATCGGAGGAACACCATGCACAAGATCGGCTTCATCGGCTGCGGCAACATGGGCCGCGCCATGGTTCAAGGCATCGTCGTCCAGGGTTTGGCGGCGCCGTCCGACATCGTCGTTTCGGCGCGGACGCAGGCCACGCTCGACGCCGTGCATGAGCGCTTCGGCGTGGACACGACGCTCGACAACGCCCGGGCATGCCAGGCGTCGCTCGTGTTTCTGGCGGTGAAGCCCCAGATGTATGAGGCCGTCATCGCCGAAGTAAAGCCGCATCTGCCCGAAGACGCGGTGCTGGTCTCGATCGCGCCCGGCAAAAGCCTGGCGTGGCTCGGCGAACAGTCGGGGGTTCGCAAGATCGTGCGCCTGATGCCTAACACGCCCGCTGCGGTGGGAGAGGGCATGACCGCCGTCGTCGTGGGCGAGGCATGCGAGCAGGTCGATATCGACGCGGTGCTGTCCGTCGTCGATTCCTTCGGTAAAAGCGAAATCATCCCCGAGCACCTGATCGACGCGGCAAGCGCCGCCGCAGGATGCTCGCCTGCGTTCACGTACATGTTCATCGAATCCATGGCCGACGCCGCGGTGCTCGAAGGCATGCCGCGCGCCCAGGCATACCGCTTTGCATCGCAGGCGGTGCTCGGCGCGGCGAAGATGGTCCTGGAAAGCGGCGCCCATCCCGGCGCCCTGAAAGACGCCGTCTGCTCGCCCGGCGGCACGACGATCGAAGGCGTGCGCGCGCTCGAGCAGCGTGGCATGCGCTCGGCCGTCATGGAGGCCTTGGCCGCCACGGTCGC
>USLD01000157.1 GCA_900555495.1 uncultured Slackia sp.
AACCTGCAACCCACTGATTACAAATCAGTTGCGCTACCGTTGCGCCACACTGGCATATGAAAGCTGGGATATTTTACCACAACACCGAAACGACGCGCCGTCGTTTCGCATGCGATCCGAATTCCGGGAAAATACCCGGAAGGATAGAGGCCGCGCCGTCCCCTAGGATGACGCGGCCTTTCCATGCGGAGGACGAAACGATCCGGTGCCTATTCGGTAAGCATCTTGGCGATCTGGACAGCATTGGTCGCAGCGCCCTTGCGGATCTGGTCGCCGCAGCACCACAACGTAAGGCCGTGTCGACCTGCCTCGGCGGAAATATCTTCGCGCACGCGGCCGACGAAGATGTCGTCCTGGTCGGTAGTATCGAGCGGCATGGGATACGCCAGCGCCGACGGGTCGTCGACGAGCTTGACGCCCGGAGCCGCCGCGAGGGCCGCACGTGCGGCCTCGACGCCGACCTCGCGCTCGAACTCGAGCGTGATGCTCTCGGAATGGGAACGCATCACCGGCACGCGCACGCAGGTGCAGTTGACACGCAAATCGGCGGCATGCAGGATCTTGCGGCCTTCGTTTTGCATCTTCATTTCCTCGGACGTGTAACCGACCTCGTCGAAACCGCCGATCTGAGGAATGAGGTTGCATGCGAGCTGATAGGCGAACGCCTTGGGGTCTTCGACGGGCTCGCCTGCGGCGATGCGCGCCATCTGGGATTCGAGCTCGCGCAATCCTCCGACGCCCGCACCCGAAGCCGCCTGATAGGTGGAAACGACCATGCGCTTGATGCCGCCCAGCTTATGCAGCGGATTCACGGCCACCAGGCCGATGATCGTGGCGCAGTTCGGATTCGCGATGATGCCGTTATGCTTCGCGACGTCCTCGGGATTGACCTCGGGAATGACCAAAGGCACGTCGGGGTCGAGGCGATACGCGCTCGAATTGTCCACCGTCACGGCGCCCTTTTCGCGCGCCACGGGTACGAAGCGCTCGGCGATGTTGTTCTCGGCCGCGCCGAGGACGATGTCCACGCCGTCGAAAGCTTCGTCGCGCGCCTCTTCGATCACGACGTCTTCGCCTTTGAACTGCACGATCTTGCCCGCGCTGCGAGAAGACGCCAAAAGCTTCAGATTGCCGACGGGGAAATCCTGCTCGGCCAGGCATGCCAGCATCTGCTGGCCCACGGCGCCCGTGGCGCCGAGAACGGCGACGTTATACGACCTCATGGAAGGAGCCTTTCTCTTCGAGTTCTTCAACGGTGATCACATTGTCTTCGGAATCGACGAACGCATCGTAGATCACGCGGATGGCACGTTCGAAATCGGCGTCCTTGACGCCGACGATGATGTCGAACTCCTCGGAACCCTGGGCGATCATGCGAATGTTGATGCCTGCGTTGCCGAGCTCGCCGAACAGGCGTCCGGAGATGCCTGGGCGGCTCGACATGTTGCGACCGACTGTCGAAATGAGGGCGAGATGCTCGACGACCTTGATTTCGTCGGGGCAGAGTTCGCGCTGGATATCGCCGACGATCGAATACAGGCAATCCTTGACATCCGCGCCCTGGACGACCACGGCGAACGAGTCGATGCCCGAGGGAATATGCTCGATGCTCACGCGATAGCGCTCGAAAATCGCGAGCGCCTTGCGCAAGTAGCCGATCTGATTGGACATATGGTTGGTGCGGATATGGACGGCGACGAAGTCGCGCTTGCCCGCGATGCCCGTGATGATGGGCTCTGCCAAACCAGGCTCGGTCTCCTCGCTGATCACGGTGCCGGGGTCGTCCGGACGGTTGGTGTTCTTGATGACCAGAGGGATGCCCGCCTCCTTGACGGGGAAGATCGCCTCTTCGTGCAGGACGCTCGCACCCATGTATGAGAGCTCGCGAAGCTCGGCATAGGTGATGCGCGAAATGGACTTGGGGCTATCGACGATGCGGGGGTCGGCCGTCAAAAAGCCCGATACATCGGTCCAGTTCTCGTACAGGTCGGCACCGAGGGACTGGGCGAGGATGGCGCCCGTGATATCTCCGCCTCCGCGGTCGAGCAGGCGGACTTGGCCGTCGGCAGTCGCGCCGTAGAAGCCGGGGAGCACGAAATGCTTCTCTTCGCCGATGGCGGCGCGCAGCTGCTCGCCGGTGCGCTCCATGTCGAGCGTGCCGTCCTGATTGAACGCAATCACGTCGGCGGCGTCGACGAAGGGAAAGCCCAAATATTCGGCCATCATGCGCGCGGTGAAGTATTCGCCGCGGCTGACGATGTATTCGGGCGTGAAATCGCCGCGCTTGGCGCGTTCGCGGAATACGCCGAATTCATGGCCGATGGGATAATCCAAATCGAGCTCTTTAGCGATTTCGCAGAAGCGCTGACCGATAGTTCCGAGCAGGTCGTCGCAGGACACGTGGTACTGCAGGTGCGCGTTGACCAGATACAGAAGATCGGTGATCTTGCTGTCGGTCTTATCGCGCTTGCCCGCGGCGGAAACCACGACGAACCGACGGGCCGGATCGGCCTCGACGATCTTCTTCACCTTCTTGAACTGCTCGGCGGAGCTGACGCTCGAGCCGCCGAACTTCGTTATCTTGATCATATACTGCCCACCTTCGATTCGGTTGCCGGCCTCTTCGACGCACGGGCAAGACGGGCGCACGGGCGAAGCCGGGCCGCTCGTTACATCCGTGTTAACCGCAGCGGGAACGGGTCGGTCATTTCCCCGACAGGCCGCGCCGGGCGCGCGTTTTCTTGCTAGTATTAGCCGAAACCACGGCCGACAAGGCCTCATTCCCATCCGCGAAACGCCAAGGAGTAGTCGAATGGCATCAATGTACCACAGCACACGCTCTAGCGTGAAGGAGTGCTCGGCCAAACGGGCAGTGCTCGACGGACTAGCGCCGGACGGCGGCCTTTACGTCACCGACGGCCTCGGGGCCGAGCGCGTCGACCTCGACCGCATCGTCGCACAGACGTATGCCGAAAACGCAGCGCTCATCCTGAAAACCCTGCTCGATGACTACACCGACGAGGAAATCGCCGCATGCGTCGAAGCCGCCTATGGCGACACCTTCGCCGCCCCCGAAACCGTTCCCGTCGTGAACGTGGGCGACGACCACATCCTAGAGCTCTTCCACGGTCCCACGAGCGCGTTCAAAGACGTCGCGCTGCAGATGCTTCCGCAGCTCATGAGCCGTGCCGCCGCATCGACCAGCGAGCGCATCATGATCCTTGCCGCCACGAGCGGCGACACGGGCAAGGCCGCCCTCGCAGGCTTCGCCGATACGCCCGGCCTTGGCATCACCGTGTTCTACCCCCACGGCGGAACCTCCGAAATCCAGCGCCTTCAAATGGTCACGCAACAAGGCGACAACGTGGCCGTCGGCGCCGTTCGCGGCAATTTCGACGACACGCAAAGCGCCGTGAAGCGCATCTTCTCCGACGAAGCGCTGCGCGAGCGCCTGCGTGTGCAAGGCGTCGTGCTCTCGAGCGCGAACTCCATCAACATCGGCCGTCTTGCGCCCCAGGTGGTCTATTACTTCGACGCCTACGCGCAGCTGGTGCGCCAGGGCGCGATCGAATGCGGCGACGAAGTCGATTTCTGTGTTCCCACCGGCAACTTCGGCGATGTGTTGGCCGGATATTTCGCCCTGCGCATGGGCCTTCCCGTACGCAAGCTGATCGTGGCGAGCAATGCGAACAACGTCCTGACCGACTTCCTGACCACCGGCGTCTACGACCGCAACCGCCCGTTCCATAAGACCATCTCGCCGAGCATGGACATCCTGATTTCGTCGAATCTCGAGCGTCTCCTTTATTACATGAGCGACGGCGACGCCGATCTGGTGGCGCGCCTGATGGACGACCTGACGAAAACGGGCCGCTACGAAGTGCC
>USLD01000158.1 GCA_900555495.1 uncultured Slackia sp.
GCATAGACCCCGAAAATTCCGACTTCGCGTCACAAGGAGCAGGGAAATGAACACGAAAACAAAACGCAGGCTCATCGTGGTGACCGGCGTGATCGTCGTCGTCCTGGCGATCGTGCTGGCTGTCGTCGGCAGCGGCGGCGCCGCTAAAACGATATCGGTCGCCGAAGCGCTGAGCGGGTCCTACGATTCCGATCGCATCCAGGTTTCCGGCAATGTGGTCGATAATTCTTTTGCCACCGAAGACAACGTGCTCACCTTCGATATCTTCGACCCCGAAGGCGACGAATCCCAGACGTTGCGCGTCCGCTACGAGGGGGCTGCGTCCTCCACGTTCGGCAACGGCGTCACGGCTATTTGCACGGGCCGTCTGAGCACGTCGAACGGCGTTGAGTTGGTGGCAAGCGAATTGGTGACGAAGTGCCCGTCCAAGTATGAGAGCGCGACCGACGCCTTGACGGTTTCCCGCATGCTCGAGTACGGCGACAGCATCGTCGACACCACGGTCAAGCTGACCGGCACGGTGGTCGAGGGCACTCTGACCGCTGCCGGTTCCGGCGAGCCTCGTTTCATGCTGGCCGACGGCGCGGACGCTTCCGTCCAGGTTCCCATCGAATTCGACGGCGCGCTGCCCGACGGCATCGTCGATGGAACCTCGGTCGTCATCACGGGATCTTTGTCCGCCTCCGGATCGTTCGTCGCGACCGACGTCGCGCAGGAAGGATAAACGTCTATGTCGACCTTCGGATTGATAGCCCTCGTCGTCGCCTTCGCAGGCGTTGCGGTGTCTGTCGTCTGCCTGCTGGCGGGTCAGATTCTTCGCAAGATGGGCAAGCAGGGCGCAGCCTCCACCGCATCGTGGGGCGGCTGCGTCGCCTCTATTCTGACCGCCGCCGCCCTCACGGTGTGCTGCGGCATCTTGGTGTATTGCTTCATGACCGGCGATATGTCCATCGAATACGTGCTCATGGAGCATTCCGATGCCGACGGCATCCTGGGCGTGCTCTATCGCTTCAGCGGCCTGTGGGCCGGCCGAGAGGGCTCGCTGCTTTTCTGGGCGTGGCTCATCTCCATCTTCAACGCGGTCGTCGCGATGCGCGCCATGAAGAAGCTCGAGCCGCTCGATTGCATGGCCTTGTTCGTGTCCGACCTCGTTCTCACGGCTTTCGTCGCGGTTTGCCTGTTCTCCGAGAGCAACATGCCCTTCACGGCCACGGGCGCTCCCTACATCGACGCCGAAGGCAACCTGACCCCTATGGCGTCCGCTCTCGGCATGAGCCCGTTGCTCGAGCATTGGGCGCAGGCCATTCATCCGCCTACGCTGTTCATCGGCTATGCCGGCCTGACCATTCCGTTCGCTTACGCGATCGCCGCCTTGATCGTCAACGATCCCAGCTCGAAGTGGGTCGAGCGCGCCACGCGCTACGCCATGTTCTCGTGGCTGTTCCTCGGCATCGGCATCGGACTCGGTGCCATCTGGGCTTACGTCGTGCTTGGCTGGGGCGGCTACTGGGCATGGGACCCGGTCGAGAATGCCAGCCTGCTTTCGTGGATGGTCGCGCTTGCGCTCGTCCATAGCTTCACGGTGTATCGCCAGCGCGGCGCGTTCAAGCGCTGGAGCATCATGTGCGCCGCTCTCGCGTTCGCCTTCGTGGTCGTGGGCACGTTCATCACGCGTTCCGGCATCGTGCAGTCGGTCCACGCCTTCGCGGGCGATCCCGTGTCGCTGACGCTGTTCGGCGGCCTGATCGCGGTGGCCGTGCTCGTGGGCGTGGCGGGCCTGCTCATCCGTTGGAAGTCGTTCAAGTCCGACGACACGATCGAATCCATGGCTTCCAAGTCGGCCGCGTACTACTTCAACAACGTGATCATGATCGTGTTCACGCTGGTGCTTGCCTACCTCACGGTGGCAAGCGCGCTGCCCAGCTTCCTTCCGTTCGGCGGCCAAGCCCTGTCCGCCGGCACCTACGACGCGATCGCGCGTCCGCTCGGCATCGTCTACTGCCTGATCATCGCCGTGTGCCCGCTGCTTGCGTGGAACAAGACCGACCGTGGCGAATTCCTGCGCCTTGCCAAGGTTCCTGCGATTTGCGCCGCGGTGCTCTTCGTCGCGCTGATGGCGTACTTCGTCACCACGCTGTATCCCGCCTATGACGCGATCATCCAGGCCGGTGCCGCCGAAGGCGCTTCCCAGGCCGCCATCGCCGCCGCCGACGATCTGCTTGCGCAGGGTCCCGTGTGGTACTACAACGGCCTTGCCGTGGTCGGCTTCGCCGTGGCCAGCGTACTGTTCTTCAATACGCTGTTCATGATCGCCCGCGCCGCATCCAAGCGCGGCAAGGCCACGGGCAAAAACCCCGTGGTCGCTTTCTTCGGCATGCTCGGCGCCAATTCGGCGAAGTACGGCGGCTACATCGCCCACTTCGCCATGTCGATCATCTTGGTGGGCCTGATCGGCTCGTCGATGTATGTCACCGAGAAGACGGGCTACATCGCCTTCGACGAGGAGAACGACACGGCCGAAAGCTTCGTGATCCAGAATTACGAGCTGCGCTACACCAGCAACAGCGTCGAGACCATGGCCAACGGCGACGATGTGATCTACCAGGTCGAGTTCGACGTCTTCGATACCGAGGACGGGTCGTTCGTCGGCCACGTGTCTCCGTCGGTTCAGCTGGTTTCCTCCACGCAGCAGACCAAGCTCAACGCATCGGTCATCAGCCTGCCCACCGAGGACCTGTTCGTCGTCTATCGCGGCGTCAACCAGGCGGGCGACCTGTCTATGGACGTGCGCGTCAATCCGCTGGTAAGCTTTGCTTGGGTCGGTTTCGGCCTGCTGATGGCCGGCACCGCGATCGCGCTGTTCGGCCGCCGTCGCGAGCACCGCGACGTAGATAACGCGTAGCACGGCAAGCGCCTGTTCGCAGGCGCTTCGTTTTCAGAAGAAGGCATGTATGGCAGATGCTCTCGACATACGCAAGCTGACGAAAGTCTTCGGAGACAGAAAGGCCCTCGACAAGGTGACGTTCGCGTTGCCTGAGGGGGCCTTCCTCTCCATCTTCGGCCCGAACGGCGCCGGCAAGACCACGTTGCTTCGCACGCTTTCAACCTTGGCCCGGCCCACGTCGGGCTCCATCCGCGTCATGGGCGCCGATGCGAAGGAAGACCCCGATAAGGTGCGCGAGCACATCGGGCTCATCTCGCACAACTCCATGCTCTATCCGGATCTCACAGCCATGGAAAACCTCATGTTCGTCGCGCGCCTTTACGGCATCTGCGATCCCGAAGAGCGCGTGCGCGAGCTGCTGCGCGCGGTCGAACTGGACCATCGCCGCTTCGACATGGTGCGTACGTTCTCGCGCGGCATGACGCAGCGCCTCTCGATCGCCCGCGCCCTGATCAACGATCCCGACGTGGTGTTTCTCGACGAGCCGTACGCGGGCCTCGACCCCCATGCGGTCGAAATCTTCGACACGCTGCTCGACAGTCTGCGCGAAGGCCGCACGTTCGTCATGGTGAGCCACGACCTTCAGAAGGGCTTCGAGGCCTGCACGCATGCGCTCGTGTTGGCGCGCGGCCGCGTGGTGGCGTTCGCTCCGAAGGAAGAGCTCGATTTCGAAGAGTTCAAGCAGCTTTATCGCGATACCGTCGGAATGGGGGTGGCCTGATGATGCAGACGAAGCCGGCTATGAAGAAGCCGTCTACCTGGGCGCATTATGTCGCGCTGCTGAAGAAGGACCTTTCCCAGGAGCTGCACACCAAAGACATGCTCACCTCCATGGGCCTGTACGCGCTGCTGGTTCTGGTGGTGTACGGCGCCGCGCTGGCGCAGGCGGGAAGCGAGCTCGACGTGCTGCAGATGGCGGGCGGTCTTCTGTGGGCG
>USLD01000159.1 GCA_900555495.1 uncultured Slackia sp.
GGTATGGGAATGAAGCTGCAGCTTGCGTGCGCGCTTTCGCACGAGCCCGAATTGCTCGTGCTCGACGAGGCGACGGCGGGGCTCGACCCGATCGCGCGCGACGAGGTGCTCGACCTGCTGCGCGACTATCTTGCTGCCGACGAGCGCCGTTCGGTGCTGCTTTCGAGCCACATCACGTCGGATCTCGATAAGGTCGCCGATCGCGTGGTGTGCATCGACGGGGGCCGCATCGTCTTCGACGAAGAGAAAGACGCTATCTGCGATATGGCGGGCGTGGCGCGTTGTCGGCGTGCGGAGTTCGATCAGGTCGTTTCGAGCGGCGCATATGAAGCGGAGACGTTGCGGTTTTCGCGCCATGCCTACGGCGTCGACGTGCTCGTGCCCGACCGCTTCGCGTTCATGCGCCTTTTTCCCGATATCGCCTGCGATAAGGCGACTATCGACGACTACATGCAACTTGTCTTGAAGGGGGAGGTCCGATGAAAACCGCCTTTCTTTCCGAATTCATCACATCGAAAAACGTCTTGATGCAATCGGTCGTCATCTATGTTGTCGTGTCGCTGGTTATCGGCGTATCGATGCAAAGCCCTATAGCCATGGTGGCTTGCATCGGCGCCATGACTCCGTTCCTGATGGTTTTCACGTTCTGCGCGCTCGATGGACTGAATGGCTGGGAGCGCTTTCGCGCTACGCTTCCCGTTTCCCGCGCCGCGATCGTCGCAAGTCGTTACGCCAACGTCTTGGTTGCCAGCGTTTTCGTGCTTTTCTTGGGATGGGCCGTTGCGCTGGCGCTTTCTGCGGCGGTGTCCGTGCTGCCCTTCGACGCCGATACGGTCGAGGCGTTCGCGAGCGAGGCGTCAGACCCGACGATGCTTTTGTGCGCCGGGGTTCTGGGCATGGGCGTCACGCTGTTCGCGGCATCTTTCATTCTGCCTTTCGCCATGCGCTACGGCATGACGAAAGCCGTGCGTATCGTGCCCGTCGTCTTGATCATGCTCCTGCCGGCGTCGATATTCCTTCTGCGCCAAGTGCCCGATATGGCGCGGTTGCTCTCCGATATCTCGATGTGGCTCGACCAGAATGTCGTTTTGGCTTCGGCCATCTTCATTGCGGCGGTGCTGGCGGCGTATGCGGCGAGTTGCGTCGTCGCCGTTGCGATGTATCGCTCCAAGGAGCTGTGACGTACGGGCCGTACGGATGCAGGATACGCACGGCAGCGTGGCGTTGCTTTTCGAGAATCCGCTTGCGATGTCTGTTCCTGGCAGAAGCGCAGCCGGCCTATAATCGAGGCGGGATAAGGGAAAGGAGCCCGAAATGAAGCTTTCGAAGATCATGGTTCCCTACGACGGCTCGGAGCATGCCCGTCGCGCGCTCGATTACGCCAAGGGCCTGGCCGCGATGGCAGGCGAGGATGCGCGCGTGTTCATCGTCCATATCATGCCTTCCGACATGATCGACGCCAAAGACCTCGACGACGGCGGGTCGCTCGACGGCGTGCCGCTGGGTTTGGTCGACCGTGAAGCATATCAGGGTCTGGTGGAGAAGGCGACCGAGCGCGCGAAGGCGAAGGTCTCCGCGGGCTTGAGCGATGTCATCGCCGAAATGGGCGATGCCGCCGCGATCGACGTAGTCGCCGATCCTTCTGCGGCTGATGCGATCGTATACTACGCCAAGAAAAACGATATCGATTTGATCGTCATGGGCCGCCGCGGCCTCGGCGCATTGCGCGGCATGCTCGGCAGCGTGAGCTACGGCGTCCTGCACGGCGCCGACGTTCCGGTGCTTACGGTGAAATAGCTTTGCGTACGCCATGCGGTGCGACAGCTGCATGCACGATATTTGAGAAGGGCCCGCTTCGTATGAGGCGGGCCCTTCGGGCGTTCCATGCCGCGCGGATACGACGTACGCGTTTTTTGAGTGCTCGTTCGACTTGATGTGCGGCTTTTTGCGATAATAAGAACGTTTGAGACAAGGAGCAAGGCGTTCGCCGCCTCTCGCACTATCACGAATGGAGCAACATGTCTGATTCTCGCTATGACTATCTGATCGTCGGCGCGGGCCTGACGGGCGCCGTGTTCGCGCACGAAGCCGCCAAGCTTGGAAAGAAGTGCCTGGTCATCGACCGTCGCAACCATGTTGCCGGCAACATCTACACCGAAGAGGTCGAAGGCATCAACGTGCATGTCTATGGCGCGCATATCTTCCATACCTCGCTGACGAACGTCTGGCAGTATGTGAACCGTTTCGCCGAATTCAACAATTACATCAACTCGCCCGTGGCTCTCTATAAGGGCAAGACGTACAATATGCCGTTCAATATGAACACCTTCTCGAAGATGTGGGACGGCGTGGTGACGCCCGCCCAGGCCAAGGCGAAGATCGCCGAGCAGATCGCGGCCGAAGGCATCGGCGAGCCGTCGAACCTCGAGGAACAGGCGCTGTCTTTGGTCGGTCGCGATATCTTCGAGGCGCTGGTTAAGGGCTACACCGAGAAGCAGTGGGGTCGTGACTGCAAGGACCTTCCTGCGTCGATCATCAAGCGCCTCCCGTGCCGCTTCACCTACGATAACAATTATTTCAACGACCGTTACCAGGGCATTCCCATGGGCGGTTACACCAAGATGGTCGAGCGCATGCTCGAAGGCGTGGAAGTGCGCCTCGGCGTGGAGTACCGCGACCTTATCGCCGAGCAGCCCCATATCGCCGAGCGCACCATCTACTGCGGTCCGGTGGATGCTTTCTACGACTTCAAGCTCGGAACGCTCGAGTACCGTTCGCTGCGCTTCGAGAGCGAGATTCTCGACGAGGAGAATCATCAGGGTGTTGCCGTGGTGAACTACACCGAGCGCGAGGTGCCTTGGACGCGCATCATCGAGCACAAGCATTTCGAGTACGGAACGCAGCCTAAGACGGTGATCACGCGCGAGTATCCCGCCGATTGGAAGCCGGGCGACGAGCCGTATTACCCGCTCAACGATGCCAAGAACGAGGCGCTGTACGCCCAGTATAAGGAACTGGCTGAGCAGGAAGGTTCCGTGGTGTTCGCGGGACGTTTGGGCGGTTACAAATACTACGATATGGACAAATGTATCGCCGCCGCATTCGACCTGGTGAAGGCAGAACTCGGCGTCGAGCTGTAGGATCGGTTCATGCAAAGACCCCGCACAGCGCGGCGCTGTGCGGGGTCTTTTCGCATTCGAGGAGGGCGCCGTTCGGCGCCCGTTTCATATGCGCGCTATTTCACGAGGCCGACCTTCATGAGCACGCGCTCGGCGCAGCGGGCGAAGCCGCGGCGCATAAGATAGTAGCGCGCCTTGTGGAAAGGGGCCACCGCATCGCTTGCGGATGCGTCGCATGCCTCGGGGGCCGCTGCGAGCGCGGCGCGGATGTCTGACAGGCACGCCTTCGTCGGACGGCGCCTGGCGACGTTTTCGCTCGGCATGCCGAAGTGTCCGTCCAGGCATGCCATAAGACGCGCGTAGCATGCGCGCTGGTCGGCCGCCGGCAACTTGCCGATATCGAGCATCGTGAAATCGAGGCTCCATTCCAGCAGTTCGGAGGCGCAGAAATCGCGCAGGCCGCGTTCTTGCCAGATGCGGCAGATCGCTTCGATGGCCGTCAGGTGACGGTCGAGCTTAGTGAGCATCGCGCGGCGCCCATCGGTGGATTCGTGCGTGACCGACTCGTCGTTCATGCGATAGACGTACAGTTTTTCGGACGAAAGGACGGTGCGCGCCGAGAAGGGGTAGACGGCGAAGTAGAACACCTGATCCTCGGCGAGCGGAAGGCCGGGTTCGAAGCCGATGCCTTCGCGTCGGGCGAACGAGCGGGAAATCGCG
>USLD01000160.1 GCA_900555495.1 uncultured Slackia sp.
AGACCATGATTCTGAAGATGGTCGACGATATTTGCACGAATGTCGTTTCGCAGCGCGCGGCCGAAATTGACGAGCAGGATGAATTCCCCGAAGACATCTATCGTCTTTTCGCCGATCAAGGCCTGTTCTCGTTGGCGTATGGCGAAGAATACGGCGGATGCCAGGTCGGTATGCATTGCTGGGTCCGCATGATCGAACGCATTTCCAAAGAATCGCCCGCCGTGGCGCTGATGGTCCTCATATCCGCCATCGGGTCCGATGCTCTTGTGTTTTCGGGAAGCGAAGAGCAGAAATCGACGATTCTTCCGCGGCTTGCCTCGGGCGAGGCGAAGATCTGCTTTGCGTTGACCGAACCGCGTGCGGGCTCCGATATATCTTCCATCTCGACGACGGCGAAGCCGGTCGATGGAGGCTGGAAGATCGACGGAGCGAAGATCTTCATCACGAACGGAGAGGTGAGCGACTATTTCACGGTATTCGCGAAAGTGCCCCGGGGCGACGAGATGCTGCCCACATGCTTCGTCGTCCCTCGCGATACCCCCGGATTGGTCATCGGCCGAAAAGAACACAAGATCGGCCTGCGCGGCTCTGTGACCTCGCAGTTGTTTTTCGAGGACATGTTCGTGACCCCCGATATGCTTGTCGGCGAAGTGGGACAGGGGTTCGATATCGCACACCACACCCTTAACCGCGGAAGGCTCGCGGTGGCGGCGCTTTCGACGGGCGTGACGGCGGCGTGCGTCGAGGCCGCCGCCACATATGCCCAGGAAAGGGTTCAGTTCCATCGCAGCATCTCGGATTTCCAGGCGGTTAAATTCATGCTCGCCGACATGGAGATATCGCTCGAGGCGTCGCGGCTTCTGCTCGATCAGGCGGCCGACGCCTATATGGACCGTTCGGCGGACATGATGAAAACCGCTTCGGCTGCGAAGGCGTTTTGTTCGGAGCATGCGGTCGACGCGGCGCGCGACGCCGTTCAGATATTCGGCGGTTACGGCTTGTGCAAAGACTATCCGGTCGAGCGCTACTACCGCGACGCGCGCGCGTTCACCATCATCGAGGGCACAAGCCAGGTGCAAAAGAGTCTCGTGGCGAAAGCGGTTTTGCGGGAATACGCGAAACCCGAGGCGTAGCAGGCGCCGTTTGCTGCGCGGCGTGGAGAAAAAACGCCTCGCGTTTCATCGTTTTGATTCCGACTTCCGAAAGAAAAGAGGGTAGGACATGAAGATTGTCGTATGCGTGAAGCAGTCGGTCGATTCGGAGGCGGTTCTTGCGTTCGACGAATCCGGCAGCGTCGCCAAGGAAGGGCAGACGCTCGTCATCGACCCGTACAGCGAATTCGCCGTAGAAAAGGCGGTCAGGATCAAGGAGTCTTTGGGCGCCGAAGTGGTCGCGTTGTGCATCGGATCGCCCGATGCGCTTCCCGTCATCCGTCACGCGCTTGCCATGGGCGCCGATTCGGCGGTCTTCGTCGAAGACGCCGTCCTCGCCGATGGCGACCCTGCGGCGAAGGCGGCCGTTCTGGCCGAGGAGATTCGCTCCATGGGCGCCGATTTGGTCATGGGCGGATGCATGTCTTCCGATACGGCCCGCGCACAGGTCATGCCGCGTATCGCTTGCATCCTCGGAATCCCCCACGTCAACACGGCGGTGGGTTTGGAAATCGAAGGCGATGTGGCGCATGTCGTGCGCGAGATAGACGACGGCAAGGTCGCGATCGACATGGAGCTTCCCGCAGCGGTTTGCGCTCAGCAGGGATTGGCCGAACCCCGCTATCCTACCGTGCGCGACATCATGCAATCCAAGCGCAAGCCGATCGAGACGCATGCCGCAAGCGGGAATGCGGATGCGGGCGCGACGCTGCAAGTGCTTGCGGTCTCTTCCAAGCCGAAGCGGATGGGCGGCCGCATCGTGGAAGGCGACGGAACGAAAGAGACGGTCGCCAATGCGGTCCGTATGCTTCGCGACGAGGCGAAAGTGCTTTAGGAGGAAACGACATGGCTGATATCTGGGTATACGCCGAGGTGAAAGACAAGGCCTTGCGGCATGTGACCTACGAGATGGTGACGGCGGCCCGTTCGCTGGCCGATGCGTCGGGCGAATGCGTCGTGGCCGTCGTGGCCGAAACGGAAGTCGAGGGCGTGCAGCGCCTCGCCGAGTTCGGCGCCGACCATATCGTTCTTTTGGGCGACGCCGTCGAGCCGTGCGAAACCGAAGCAGCGGCGGCTATGCTTGCCGACCTTGCGTCGAAAAGAAATCCTTCGGCCATCATGTTCGCCCATTCGTCGTTCGGGATGGATGTGGCGCCTTCGATGGCGCAGCGTCTCAGGACGGTTTATATCCCCGAAATCGTCGCGGTCGACCCCGAACGGCGTGCCGCCGTGCGCGAGGCGTATTCGGGCAAGGTCGTCGAAACCGTGAAGATACCCGACGAGGGCCCGGCGGCGTTGATGACGGTGAGGCCGAAGGCCATAGAGGCGCGCGTCGTGCGCGAAGGCGCGACGGCGTGCGAGACGGCCTGGACGCTTCTTTCCGGCGTCGATACGCGCCAGGTCGTCAAGGATATCGTCCGCAAGGTGTCGGGCCGTGTGGAACTGACCGAAGCGGATCGCGTCGTTGCGGGCGGCCGCGGCGTCGGCAGCGCCGAAGGATTCGCGACGATCGAAGAGCTGGCCGACGTGCTCGGCGCGGCGATCGCCGCTTCGCGACCGGTGGTAGACGAAGGCTGGCTCGATATTCAGTACCAAGTCGGCCAAACGGGCAAGGCCATCGCGCCCGACCTTTACATCGCCTGCGGCATTTCGGGCTCGATCCAGCATATGGCCGGCGTCTCGGCGTCGAAGTGCATCGTCGCCATCAATCGCGACCCGAAGGCCGAAATTTTCAAGGTGGCCGACTACGGCATAGTCGCCGACCTGTTCGAAGCGGTTCCCCTGCTTACGCAGGAATTGAAATCGGTACTCGATGCGTAGACGCCTTGGTGTCGGGGAAGGATGACGGGCATGGATGCGGTAACGCCGACGCGTGAATTGTTCTGGAACATCTCGGGGCAGTGGGTCATGTATCCGCTGTTTCTCGCGGTCGTTGCATTCTTCGTCCTATTCTATGTGCGGCGCGTGAAGCTGTGGCGTATCGGACGGCCCGACGACAGGTCGGGCCATGTCGGGCTGCGTCTGCGCGGAGCGTTGCGCGACGCCGTTTTGCAGGTTCGCGTTCTGCGCGAGAAAAAGGGCGGCATCATCCATCTTGCCATGTATGCGGGCATGATCGTGCTGCTTTTGGCCACGGCGTTGACGGCGGCCGATGCCGATCTGGGAACGTCGTTCGTGCAAGGCGGGCTTTACCTCTATTTCTTCTCCTTGACCGTCGACGTTGCGGGACTGCTGTTCTGCATCGGCATGGCGGCGGCGCTTATTCGCCGTGCGATGCGGAAGAACAAGGGCCTCGACACTTCCGCTTCCGTCATCCTGGTCGCCTTGCTCGCTATCGGCATATCGGGCTTTTGCGTCGAGGGGCTGCGCATCGTCGGCACCGATGACCCGTGGCGTTTTTGGTCTCCCGTGGGAAACGCATTCGCCGCGCTCTTCGCGGGTTTCGATGCGGAACGAATATCGGCTGCGCATCGGATTTTGTGGTGGAGCCATCTCGTTCTTGCGTTCGTCGTTTTGGGCGCATGGACTTACACGAAGCTCGTTCACGTGCTGCTCGTGCCGGCGGGTGTGTATTTCAGAACGCTCGACCATAAGGCGACGCTGCCGTATATCGATCTCGAAGACGAAGAACTCGATTCCATGGGCGTGGGGTCTATCGATGAATTCACG
>USLD01000161.1 GCA_900555495.1 uncultured Slackia sp.
GTTGATGTAATTAGGTTTGAATTCTTCCTGGCCATAAAACAGATAGCAGGCAAAGAAAGCGCCGTCATCGCCGCCGTCCTGCTGTCCGTCATGTCCGCGCTGGGCGCGTGCGGCGCTTCCGGCGTCGCGGGCGGCTCGCTCATGCTCATCCCGCTGGCATGCTCGCTGTTCGGAATCGGCAACGACATCGCCATGCAGGTCGTGGCCGTCGGCTTCATCATCGGCGTGATCCAGGACTCCTGCGAGACCGCGCTGAACTCCTCTACCGACGTCCTGTTCACGGCCGCCGCGGAATACCGCGAACGCCGCAAGAACGGCCAGGCCATCGACTACAGCGAGTGGGAAAAATAGATTTCTTTCGCTACCATGAAAAGGAGCCGCATGCGGCTCCTTTTTTGTATCCTCGCGCAACGATGCGCGCCGTATCCCATCCCCTCCTCCAGCAGAACGAAAGGAATGCGCAATGCACTGCCGCATCATAGAATCGCACTCGATCGACAGAGGGCTTTTCTCCGACTTCATCCGCCGTCAAGACGTCGACCTATGCCGTCGATGGAGAAACGGCGCATGGACGATCGAGAGCGACCCCTTCGTCGACGACTGGGACGAACAAGACTACCGAGAGCTCATCGCCCATCTGCGCAACCTCGTCGAACGCGGCGGCTTGCTCCTCGGAGCCTTCAGCGACGGTTCGCTCAAAGGGTTCGTATCCGTCGATTCGGAGCCCCTCGGCCCGAACGGAATCTATCGCGACCTGTGCGACCTCTTCGTTTCGGCCGATATGCGCGGCCAAGGCATCGGACGAGAGCTCTTCCGATCGGCCGCCCGTTGGGCGCGCAAGCAAGGGGCGGACAAGCTCTACCTTTCATCGCATTCCGCCATCGAAACGCAGGCGTTCTACGAATCCGTCGGCTGCGTCGACGCGGCATACATAAGCTCCGCGCATGTCGAGAAAGAACCGTTCGACTGCCAGCTCGAATACGACCTGCGGCAAGCGAATGCGTTTTAAAACGCCCTTCGAACACGAAAACGCCCCGGCACGCACAGGCCGTCTTCAACCTCGTCCCTCAGGCGAAGACGGCCGCGCACGACCGGGGCGTTCGTTTCGGCGAAGCAGGAACGCTTACGCCAGGGCGTCGAGCATCTGCTCGATATTTTTACGTCCGAACAGGACTTTTTCGCCGTCGTTCACCACGACGCACGGCACGCTCATCACGTTGTAGCGCTCCTTGATATCGGGCGCATGCGCGATGTCGTAGACTTCGGCGCGCACGCCCTCGTTTTCGGCGGCGACGCGCTGTGCGGCGACCACCGTTTCAGGGCACATGGTGCACGAAAGCGAGACGATCACCTTGATATCGACCGGACCCTGCACCGCAGCGATTCGTTCGCGCGCGGCGTCGTCGAGCGGCTGGCCGGGACCTGCCACGTTGTACAGGCCCAAGACGAACGAGGTGAACTCGTGGCCGCCCGGCACGCCGTGGAAGGCCAGACCGCTGTCGGTTCCGTCGGCGCGCAGCACGCGCACGAACGGGGCCGCGTCGGCAGGAGCGGCATCGCCGCGCACCACGTCCACGCGATCGGTCAGGCCCGCGAGCGCCTCGGCGTACGCGACGAGCTCGTCCGAAGCGGCGGTCGCATTCTCATGCAGCTCGAGCACGACCGGAGCCGCCATGCGGGCGAACACCGCGCCCAGCTGAGCCAGCATGCTTTCGTCGAAAAGATCGGAAACGGCGGCGGAGCCGGCCTGAGGCGCAGCCTGAGCGGCCTCGGGTTGCTCGGCCTGCGCCCCAGCGGCGGCCTGCTCGACGCGCACGGGAACGATACCCGTCTTCTGCTGCATCTGCACCGCGTAATGCTCGATCGATGCCGCGGCCTTCGCGCCGTCGGCCGTGGCGGTGACCACCTGGCGCAACTCCTTGGAGCACACATCGCCCGCCGCGAACAAGCCGGGCGCGGCGGTGCGCTGGCCCTCGTCGGTGACGATATAGCCCCATTCGGTCATCTCGGCCAGGCCGGCCGCAAGCTCGGTCGCAGGCTCGTAGCCCGCGAACACGAACAGGCCGAACGTGTCGCCTTCGGGAGCGCGATAGACGAACTCTTCGCCCGTGACGTTATTGCGATAATGCAGCGCACGCATGAGTTCGTCGCCTTCGATGGCCGTTGCTTCCGTATTCGTCAGCACGGTGACCTTCTCGTGATCGCGAGCCGCGGCGGCGGCGCCGGGAGCACAGGTGAAATCGTCTCCGCGCACGAGGATGGTCACATGGTCGGCGTATTTGGTCAAGAACACGCCCTCTTCGGCCGCAGAGAAGCCGCCGCCGATGACGAACACCTCTTTGCCCGTGAAGAACTCGCCGTCGCAGGTGGCGCAATAACCCACGCCGCGGCCCGCGAAACGCTCCTCGCCCTCGATGCCCGCACGACGCGGACGGGCGCCGGTAGCAATCAACACGGCAAAGGCGCCAAGGTCGCCCTTCGACGTACGCACGGTCTTCACATCGCCGTCCATATCCAGACCGAGCACCTCGGCCGCCATGAACTCGGCGCCGAAGGATGCGGCCTGCGCGCGCATGGTATCGGTCAACGCCGCGCCTGAAACCTTCTCGACGCCCGTATAGTTCACCACTTCGGACGTGATGGCGATCTGGCCGCCGAAGCGATCCTTCTCGACGACGAGCACGCGCATGCGGGCGCGCGCCAGATACAAGGCCGCAGTGAGACCGGCAGGGCCGCCGCCCACGACGACGGCGTCATATATATCCTTATGTTCCATATAAACGTTCCTTTGCAGAAAAAGAGGCCGCGATGGCGGCCTCTTCGGGATTCTGGTTCGTTTCCGGATAACGCCGTCCGGCGCGGCCGAACGGCCGAAAGCGTCCGGACTTACAGCTGGCCGACCAGATCGAGGCTCGGCTTGAGGGTCTCGGCGCCCGGCTGCCACTTGGCGGGGCAGACCTGATCGCCGTGCTCGGCGACGAACTGGCAGGCCTGGACCAGGCGGAGCAGCTCGTCGGCGTTACGACCGACGCCGCCGGCGTTTACCTGGTAGGACTGGATGCGGCCCTCGGGGTCGACGATGAAGGTGCCACGCTCGGCGAGGCCGTTCTCCTCGATCAGGACCTTGAAGTCCTTGGCCAGGGCATGGGTCGGGTCGGCGAGCATGGGGTACTGGATCTTCTTGATGCGCTCGGACTCGTCATGCCAGGCCTTGTGCACGAAGTGGGTGTCGGTGGAGACGGAGCAGATCTCGCAGCCGATCTTCTGGAATTCCTCGTACTTGTTGGCGAGGTCCTCCAGCTCGGTCGGGCAGACGAAGGTGAAGTCGGCGGGATAGAAGAAGAACACGCTCCACTTGCCCAGAACGTCGCCCTTGGTGACGGTCTTGAAATCATCCTGATAGAAGGCTTCGACGGAGAAGTCGGCGATTTCCTTGTTGATCAAAGACATGGTAGAACTCCTTGAAAGGTATGCGGCGGGGTTTCGTTTCCCGCCATCTCTATGTGACGCAACCCATTCTACCCAACGCGATTTTAATTGCAACCATTTTTGTAACAATTAGCGAAATAAGCCGGCGCGCGGCCATGAAATCAGGGTGTGCGGGGCGTCGTTTCCTCGCAATGACCTTGGAAACGTGCGTGTTATCCCAGTTCATAGGCCTGTTTCTTTTTTGACCTAGTTTGTTTATCTGAATAATTGCACTTTCATCGAAAAATCTCTTGACTCGAACGGTTTGACGCGGTATAAGTTTCCTGTGGTTAACATCCACCGCGAAAGCAGCAGCCGCCTGGGACGGGCGCCCCTTTCCGTTT
>USLD01000162.1 GCA_900555495.1 uncultured Slackia sp.
TTTTTTCCAAACTTCATCGATGCGACCCGTCTCTCCAGGCCATGGATGCAGGAAACCTGCAACGGCCTATAAAAGAAGCCGCATTTCCGAAACCCTCGCTGCCGCAGGGCGGCTCGAAATCGGAAATGCGGCTCTCGCCTATATATGACGTCGAAACGAGCGCGAGCGTCTTTAGCGGCCTTCGGCCTGACGCACGCGCATGATCGAAACGGTATGCAGGCCCGTGTTCGCAAGCATGGCGTCAAGCAGGACGTCGGGCCTCAAGCTGCCCGTCTTCTTCGCCTCAAGCGTGAAAGTCAGCGACGCGCCGTCGCGTTCCATCTCGCCCACGATGAATTCGGAGGGCACGAGCACCTTCTCCTTCTTCTTGCGCACCACCACGATCTGCTCGGGAATCTCGCACGAAGCAACCGCCTGCTGCAAGGCTGCATCGTCATCGCGTCCGTCGTCGAAAGCGAGAACGGCGTGGTAGGTCGAAAACGGATACGCCACGCTGGCGGCCGCGTCTTCTTTGGTGATGTAGCGCGCGGCATGCGGCATCAAATCGTCGGCGCTTGCGGCGCGAAGGCGCTCGAGCGCACGCTCGGGAGCCACGTATTCGGTGAGCTGCACATCGAAGATTTCCTCATCGCCGCCGACGCCTACGGGAAGCGCGGCGCCGAAGGCCATCTTCATATGAGGCGAGAAGCCCTGGCTCACGGCATAGGGCAGATCGCGACTTCGAGATGGGACAGCATCACAAGGCGGCCCGCCATGCGATAGGTCACGCGCAAACGGAAATCAGCCATGGCGCACCTCCTGGGTTTGGATCTCGGTGTTCAGGCCCATGCACACGCCGCAGGCGGAGCAGTGATCGAACGTGCAATCGGGCGTGGTCTTCTCCGCCTGGGCAAGCCTGCGTTCGCGCTGGAGGAATTTGACGAACAGACCTGCGGAAAGATGGGACCAAGGCGGAATGTAGTCGGTGTCATACGTCGCTTGGGCGACGCCTTCCATGCTCACGCCGCATTCCTCGCACGCCTCCTTCCAGATGTCGAGCGAGAAATGCTCGGTCCATGCGTCGAAGCGGGCGCCCGAACGCCATGCGGCCTCGACCACTTCGGCCACGTCGCGGCCGCCGCGACTCATCATGGCCTCGACGAGCGACACGTCGGGTTCGTGCCAATGCACGTCGACGGCGCGATATTTCACGGAGCGGCGCAGCAGATCGATGCGGCGCTTCGCCTCTTCGGGCGTGATCTGGCCGTCCCACTGGAACGGCGTCTGGGACTTGGGCACGAACAGGGCGCACGAAATGCTCACGCGCACGTTGCCGCGCTGATTTTCGGGAACCGCCTTCTTCGCGCGGTCGTAGGCGCGCTGCGCGAGGCTCGCGATGCCCTTGATGTCGTCGTCGGTCTCGGTGGGAAGGCCGATCATGAAGTACAGCTTGCAACGGCGCCAGCCTGCCGCAAACGCCGCGTCGATCGCGCCGAACAGATCGTCTTCGGTGACGCCCTTGTTGATCACGTCGCGAAGACGCTGAGTGCCGGCCTCGGGCGCGAACGTCAGGCCGCCGCGCTTGCCGCCCGCGACGAGCTCGGCCATCTCGACGCCGAACGAATCGAGGCGCTGACTGGGAATGGACACCGAGATGCCCTTGCCCTCGAGCGCGCGATTGAGCCTGCGCAGAATCTGCTCGATCTGGCTGTGGTCGGTCGACGAAAGCGAGGTCAGGCTCACTTCGTCATAGCCCGTCTCGGCCAGGCCGCGACAGACCGCCGACACGATGTTGTCGGCCGAACGCTCTCGCACGGGACGATACATCATGCCTGCCTGGCAGAATCGGCAGCCTCGCGTGCAGCCGCGCAGCACTTCGACGTTGAATCGGTCGTGGATGACCTCGGTGTACGGCACGATCATGGGCTCGTAGGCGTCGGAGTCGGCGAAGCCGTCCCACAGGCGTTTCTCGATCACGGCAGGAACGTCCTCGTATCGAGGGACCGCCCAGGTGCCGCGCTGCTGCGCCGCAACCTCGTCGAGCATGTCGTAAAGCGAAGGAACGTAGACGCCGTGCATATGGGACATAGCGCGCAGCATCTCGGCGCGCGAGGCGCCTTCGGCCTTCATGCTGCGATGCAGCTCCAAAAGCTCGGGAAGCATCTCCTCGCCCTCGCCGAGCATGATCGCGTCGAAAAACGGCGCGTACGGCTCGGCGTTGAACGCGCACGGGCCGCCGGCGAACACCATGGGATCGTCTTCGCCGCGGTCTTCGGCGCGCAGCGCGATGCCGGACAAGTCGAGGAATTCGAGCACGTTGGTGGCCGCAAGCTCATGCGGAAGCGTGATGCCGATGGCGTCGAATTCGGCGATAGGAGCGCAGCTTTCCAGCGAAAACGCCGGGATGCCTTCTTTCCTCATGAGGTCGCACATATCGGCGGCGGGCAAAAACGCACGCTCGGCCGCCATGCCCTCCACGGCATTGACGCAATTGCACAGAATGCGCACCGCCTGATTGGCCTGTCCGAGCTCGTAGGTATCGGGGTAGGTCATGCAGAAACGATACGGGGCTTCGGGCTTATACGTGCAGCCCCATTCGTGGTTCAGATAACGGGCAGGACGCTCGATCGAGCGGCCCGCCTGGCGCAAAAGCCCCTCGATACGGGGCCAGAGGTCGGTCATGAAAATTCCTGTCTGTCGTTTCGTACAAAGCGAGAGATGCTTAACGCGCAACGCGGTCGTTGGCCTGCTTGACGGCGTCGGCCGCCGAACGGACGATGCCGCGGGCGCAGGAAAGCGCTTTCGAAGGGGCTTCGCGTACGGCTTCTTTGGCCTTCGATGCGGCCGCGTCGCGCGCCTGCCTTCCCATTTCTGCCGCAGCCTCTTTCGCTACTTGTCCGGTGCGTGTGGTTGCGGCCGCATCCTGGACGGCGCGGCGCGCATCTTCGACGACGCCGGCGATACCCGCCATGGTGCCTCCGTGCTCGAAATACTCGATCGCAGCCCAGCCCATAGCGCTCGTGCCGGCGTAGCCGATGCCGGCCTTGATCGCCCAGCCCAGCGCAGGCACCACGCCGACCGCCTGGCGTGCGACGGCGCGGCATGCGAACCCGCCGCCCACGACGGCGGCGAGTTCCTTGACGCGCTCGGCGCTCAGCGGCTGGCCGTAGGCCGCCGCGATCTGCAGGACCATCTTGGCCTGATTGAGCGTCATGATCGGCAAATCGGCGCCCGGGATGAACACGACAAGGCCGATGCCCGCGTTCTGGACGGACGTGGCGCGCACCGCTTCGACCGAAAGCGGCTTACGCACGAAGTCGAACGCCTGGGCGAACGCGAGACGCTTGGTCCGAAACGCAGCCACCACCCACTCGCCCATCTTGCGGGAAAGCTCGTCGGAGAATTCCTGCGTCAACGGGATGGGCTCGAGGGCGAACGGATCGTCCTGATCGAACGCGGAATAAACGCCTTCGGCATCGGCGTCGTCTTTGGTGATGTCGATCGGCTCGGACAGCATCACGATGCTGCCGTCCTTGATTTCGGGCGCGATCAGGTCGCCTTCGGGAATGTCGAAACCGCGCTCGCACGCCGCAGCATCGACCAGCTCGGGAAGCGTGGTGACCACCATGACGGGAATGCCCGCCTCGCGCACGCGCTCCGCGATCAAACCAACCTCAGGCGTGACGCCGGCGGCGATCACCGCCATGTCGCTTCGCTGGTCGAAGACCGCGGATGCGTCGGAGAAATAGTTCACCGACACACGGGCCTGCGGCGACGCGCTTGCGAACGACGAGCGCACGAAAGCGGCCAAATCGGCAGG
>USLD01000163.1 GCA_900555495.1 uncultured Slackia sp.
TTTACACCATGTCCTACATCGGCGTGAACGGCGGCATGGTGCTGGGCGTCGCCGACGACCCGGGTATGCACTCTTCGCAAAACGAACAGGATTCCCACTATTACGCGATGGCCGCGCATATCCCCATGCTCGATCCCGCCGACAGCGCCGAGGCGCTCGCCTTCACCAAGGAGGCTTTCGAGCTGTCCGAGCGCTTCGATATCCCCGTGTTCATCCGTTCAACCGTGCGGGTCTCTCATACGAAATGCGCCGTCGAGACCGGCGAGCGGTCGCATATGAGAAGAACCAGCCCAAATGGGTCATGATGCCGCTGTACGCCAAGCCGCGCAGGCTCGACCTCGACGAGCGCATCGCGCGTCTGCGAGCCTACGCCGAGACCTGCCCGTTCAACCGCATCGAGCGGCGAGGCGACGCGATCGGCGTGATTTGCGTCGGCGCGACCTATCAGCATGTCGTCGAAGCGCTCCCCGAGGCGAGCGTGCTCAAGCTGGGCATGTCCTGGCCGCTTCCCGCGCAGACTATCGCCGAATTCGCGGAAAGCGTCGATGAGGTTTACGTGGTCGAAGAAGCGTCCGCCTACCTGTCCGATCAAGTCAAGGCGCTGGGCGTGAAGCTTTCCGAGCCCGTCCGCCCGCTTTCTCCGGCAGGCGAACTCACGCCGCAGGCGATCGCCTGTGCATTCGGCGCCGAAGAAGCGCCGCATGCCGATGCTCCCGCGAATCTTCCGCCGCGCCCGCCTGCGCTGTGCCCGGGCTGTCCGCACAGGCTCGTCTTCCGCGAACTCGCCCGCATGAAAGCCATCGTAACGGGCGATATCGGCTGCTACACCCTTGGCGCGCTCGCACCGCTTTCCGCCGTGGACACCTGCGTCGACATGGGCGCTTCCATTTCGATGGCGCATGGTTTCGAACTGGGCCTCGAAGGCGAGAAGCACCGTCCGGTCGTTGCCGTCATCGGCGATTCGACGTTCGCCCATTCCGGCATCACGTCGCTTTTGAACACCGTCTACAACTGCGGCACCGGTACTGTGTGCATCCTCGACAACCGTACTACCGCTATGACGGGCCATCAGGGCAATCCCGTCAACGGCATCACGCTGCAGCATCGTCCGAGCCGCGAGCTCGACCTTCCCGCGCTCGTGCGTGCGCTCGGCGTCGACGACGTGCGCACGGTCGATCCGATGGATATGAAAGCCGTGCGCGTCGCGCTGAAAGAGGCCACGTCCAACGACGAGCTGAGCGTCATCGTGTTCGAATCCCCTTGCGTGCTGCTGACCAAGGAGCGCAAGGCGCCCTACGAGGTGAAAAGCGACTGCCGTACATGCGGCACCTGCTCGCTGATCGGATGTCCCGCCATTTCGTGCGACCCTGAAACAAAGGTCGCTTTCATCGACGCGAGCCTGTGCGTCGGATGTTCCCAGTGTTCGCAGGCGTGTCCGTACGGCTGCATCGTGTCGACAGGAGGTAGCAATGCCTAGCAATGCAACGACCGTGCTTCTGTGCGGCGTGGGAGGGCAGGGCGCCCTTCTGGCCGCCGACATCCTCGCCCGCTGCGCCATGGCGTGCGGTCAGGATGTGAAGCTTTCCGAAATCCATGGCATGGCGCAGCGCGGCGGCGCTGTCACCACGGTCGTGCGCCTCGGCGAGAAAGTCTCGTCCATGGTGGCCGACCAGGGCTGCGTCGATTACCTCGTGTCCTTCGAGACCACCGAGGCCCTGCGCAATATCTCGTATCTGCGCGAGGGCGGCGTGGCCATCGTCAGCGACGAATCGATCAAGCCGCTGCCCGTCCTGACGGGAAAGCTCGCTATGCCCAAGGGCGCACGCAAACAGCTCGCCGCCCATCGCGCGCAGGTGATTCCCGCCGAGCTTCTGGCGAAGCAGGCAGGCAGCGTCAAGGCCGTCAACGTAGTCCTGCTCGGCGCGCTGTCGACCCATCTCCCGTTCCCGAAAGACGTCTGGCTGCGCGTTATCGAAGAGCGCGTGCCTGCGAAATTCAAAGACGTCAATATTGCGGCATTCGAATCGGCGCGCGCCTGGGCCGAAAGCAACGCCGCGAAGGAGGCATAGCCGTGAGCGTATCCCAGATCAGCGTTTTCGTCGAAAGCCGTCCTGGCCATATGGCCCGCGTTCTGGACGCGTTCAATCGCGCGAACGTCAACGTGCGCGGCTACAGCGCGTCCGATACGGGCGATTACGGCATCGTGCGCTTCATCGTGGACGACCCCGACCTCGCCTTGAAAGTGCTCGAGGACATGGGCGCCGCCGCCGTGAAAACCGAAGTCCTGTGCGCCCTTCTTCCCGATACGCCGGGCGAGCTCGCGCGCATCATGGGAATCATGGCGCGTTGCGGCATCAACGTCGAATACAGCTACTCGCTCATCTCGACCTTCATCGCCATGTCCGTCAAAGACCTCGACGCCGCCCAGCGCGCGCTCGAGGGCGAATCCATCGAGCTGATCGACCAGCGCGACCTGGCCGATTTCGCGTTCGACGACGCGCAGGCGTCCAAGGAAGAACAGGAGTAGCAGCCGTGGCCGATATGACCGTCAAAGGCGCGGCGCTGAAAGCCGCGCAGGAGGGGCGTTTCGACGAGCTGCCCATCCATAACCCTTCAATCGAATGCGCAAGCCGCGAGCGCATCAAGGCGATTCAGCTCGCGCGCCTGATCGACCAGGTCGAATGGACCTACAACCGCGTTCCCTGGTATCGCGAGCGCATGGATGCCGCAGGCGTTGCGCCTTCCGACATCAAGACCCTCGACGACATCCGCCTGCTTCCGTTCACCGACAAGCAGGCGTTGCGCGAGACGTTTCCCTACGGCATGTTCGCCGTGCCTCTCGACGAAGTGGTGGAGCTGCACGCCTCTTCCGGCACCACGGGCAAGCCGATCGTCGTCGGATACGACAAAGACGATATGGACCTCTGGGCCGACTGCATCATGCGTCTCGTGCAGATGGCGGGCGTCGTGCCGAGCGACCGCGTGCAGATGGCGTTCGGCTACGGCATGTTCACCGGCGGCTTCGGCCTGCATTACGGCCTGCAGCGCCTGGGCTGCATGATGATCCCGGCGGGGTCCGGCAACACCGAACGCCAGATCCAGATGATCCAGGACTACGGCTCCACCGTGCTCGTTTCTACGCCTTCGTATGCGCTGCATGTATGCGAAGTGGGCGAGAAAATGGGTGTGGACTGGGAAAAGAGCACCCTGCGCGTGGGCTTGTTCGGCGGCGAGCCGTGCACGCCGGCACTTAAGGCCGAAATCGAGCGCCGCATGCACATCGTCTGCACCGACAACTACGGTCTTACCGAGGTCATGGGTCCCGGCGTGTCGGGCGAATGCCTGGCCGAACGAGACATGCAGCATATCGCCGAAGACCATTTCGTCTGGGAGGTCGTCGATCCCGAGACGGGAGAACCTGTCGCCGAGGGCGAAATGGGCGAGCTCGTCTTGACCCCGCTCGGCAAGCACGCTATTCCCGTGCTCCGCTATCGTACGCATGACCTCACGCGCGTCGTGACCGGGCGTTGCGCGTGCGGCCGCACGACGGCGCGCATGCAGAAGGTGCGTTCCCGCTCCGACGACATGCTCATCATCCGGGGCATCAACGTGTTCCCCTCCCAGATCGAGACGGTGCTGCTCAACCACGGCTACTCCGCCAACTATCAGATCATCGTGGACCGGGTGAACAACTCGGATACCCTGGACGTGCAGGTGGAGATGACCCCCGAGATGTTCACCGACAACCTGGGCGAGATCGACCGCC
>USLD01000164.1 GCA_900555495.1 uncultured Slackia sp.
CGGAAAGAATGTTCAGGCACAGAACCGTGATCATGATGGCGAGACCCGGGAACAACGCCTGCCACCAGCGGCCGGACAGAACGCCGCCGCGCGCGTCGGCGAGGATGTTACCCCACGTCGGCGTGGGCTCGGGGATACCCGCGCTGATGAAGGCGAGGGACGCCTCGAAAACGATGGCGTCGGCCACGAGCACGATGGTGAACACCATGACCGGAGCGATGCAGTTGCGAACGACGTGCTTGATCAGAATCCACGGAGCGCGGGCGCCGGAAACCACGACGGCGCGCACGTAGTCCTGGTTGTACTCGCTGACGATGTTCGCACGCACGATGCGGGCGATCTGCGGGATATAAAGGAAGCCGATGGCGAAAATCAGCGACGGCAGGTTCGTTCCGAACACCACGACGAAGGTGGCGGCCAGAGCGATGCCCGGGAAGGACATGACGACGTCGAGGATACGCATGATCACTTCGGAGACCCACTTGCGCGAAACGGCGGCAAGCGCACCGATGATCGAACCGCAGACGAGCGCGAAGCCGGTGGCGCCAAGGCCGATGACGAGCGAATAGCGCGCACCATACATCATGCGCGACAGAACGTCGCGGCCCTTGTCGTCGGTGCCGAAGAGGAACTGCGCGTCAGGAGCCTGACGGGCGGTGAAGATCTCGAGCGGATTGTGCGGCGCGATGAAGTTGGCCAGCGCTGCGATCAACACGATGATGACGAGAACGATGAGGGAGATGCGGGCGCCGATGCTCATGGCCTTCCAACGGCGGAAGTGCACCTTGCCGGCACTCGACTCCATAGTCTCGGTGAGATTTTTCCTAAGCTGAACCATGCGTTACACCGTCCTGATTCGCGGATCGATCAGGATATAAAGCATATCCACGATGATGTTGATGATGATGAACGTGAAGGCCACGCACAGAACCACGCCCTGGACGAGCATGGTGTAGTTGGACTGGATGCCCGAGATGATGGCCATGCCCATGCCGGGAAGGTTGAAGATGACCTCGATGACCACCGCGCCGCCGATCAGGTAGCCGATGCGAAGACCGAGAACCGTGACGGGCGTGATGAGGGCGTTGCGAAGAACGTTGCGTGCGACGACGACGGCTTTGGGAATGCCGGCGCCCAGGGCGGTGCGCACGTAATCCTTATCGAGCTCTTCGACCATGGAGGTACGGATGACACGCGTCAGCTGGCCGATAACAGGCACGGCGAGCGCGAAGGCCGGCATGGCCATACGCGCGATCCATCCGCCCGGATCGGACGTGAAGGACGGCAGCGGACCCGATGCGGGCAGCAGGTGCAGCATCGAAGAGAACAGCAGAATCAACAGGACCGCCAGCCAGAACGAAGGGGTGGCGATAAAGGCGATGGAGAACACGCGAATGATCTGGTCAGGCCAGCGATCGCGATACAACGCCGAAATCACGCCCAGAATGACGGCGAAAAACACGGCGATGATCAAGCCCATGAACGTGAGCTGCATCGTGACGGGCAGCGCTTCGGCAATGCGGTCGGCAACCGACGCATTGTTCGCGCCGTACGTGCCCAAATCGCCCTGCACGAGGCCGACCATGAAGTTGCCGTACTGCACGAGCACGGGATCGTTCAGGCCATGCTCTTCGCGATACTGCTGGACTTGGGCCTCGGAGGCGTTTTCGCCCAGGACTGAATAGGCCTGGTCGATGGGAGAAAGCGCCATGAGGAAGAATACGAGGATGGTAACGCCGATGATCATGATGGGAAGCGCTATAAGACGCCGTCCGATCAGACGCAGCAAATTGCTCACCTCGACCCCCTTTCGTTAAGCGGACATGCCAAAGGCGAGCGGACGTACGAGCCCAAAACGCACTCCCGCTCGCCTTTGAAAATTAACAACTGTCTTATTTTATACGAATTTACACGAAGTTCAAAAAATCGACGAAAGGACTTATTCTGAGCATGAAAGCGGCCGCGACCGCGCATAGGCCCCGTCAGAGGTTTTTTTCGCAGACGAGCGACCACGAATTCCCCGTCGCACGGGCGAACGGACAGTCAAGGCAGTCGGAACGATCGCACGCGTCTTGCGCATGCATATCGGACCCCTCGAATGACGCATCGAGCTCGGAAGCCCGCTTCGCATCCACCGCAACGCCCTGACGCGCCATCGAGCGGACGGCCATCGATGCCAGCTGGCGCATTCCCCTCTTGGTGGGATGAGTGCCGTCGGCGGCCTCGTAATCAAGCCCGAACGATGCGAAATCGATCACGCGACAGCCGTGCTCGGACGCCTGCAGGCGAATGGCATCGTCATAGGCCCGCACGTCGACGCCGCGCAGACGACGAATGAATGTCGGCGCCTGCGCGCCCGCAAGCCTGCCCGGGCACAGCGTGCAGCACCACACGCGTGCATCGGGATACGACGCGCGAATGCGCGAGAGCATGGACCCGTAGGCATCGCGGAACGCTTCGGCCGCTCCGACGGGCGCAAGTCGCGCCGTCCGCTCTTCGCACTCAGGAGCGGCATCGGGCACCGCGCGCCCGCGACCGGCCGACTGATTGGCGGGACCGCCCCAGCCGTAATCGTTGATCCCGATGAAGACGAGCACGATGTCGGGGTCCGCTCCGTCACGCGACAAGGCAGAGATGCGGCGCTCGCTCGAAGCCGCGGGAAAACCGGCGCCCTCGACCATGCTCCCCGAAAACGACCCGTTAACAAGAAGATCGCCGCCGATGGCCTCGATTACAAGATGCCACCATGTATCGCATGCGCTCTCGACCCCCGTTCGGTCGCAGCGCTCCCCTTCGTAGAAAACGTCGAAATCTTCGGGGTTGCATCCCTCGAAAGTCGATATCGAATCGCCGAGGATCGACACGAGCGGACGGCGCGCGAGGTCGGACATGGCACGGTTCCTTTCTTTTTGCTCCACAGGGATGAGACGAATTATAACGGCATGCGACGGAAGCCGGCTTCGGGGCCCCTCCCCCGCCGCCAGATGCGATGCGACGCCCTAGACAGAAAAGGACCCACCCCGAAGGATGGGTCCTTGGACGACGAACGGTTCGTCGAAATGCTTACGCCTTGGCGCTTGCGCCGAGGAAGACGAGGCCGGTCGTGGCGATCGGCTTGAAGCCCTCGATCTGGGCGGCCTGGTAGCCGGTAGCGACCTGGCGGTGGAACAGCGGGTACAGCGGCACCTGGTCGGCCAGGATGTCGAAGCACTGGTTCCACAGCTGCTGCTGCTCGTCGCCGGTAGCCTCGCGGGCTTCCTGCATGAGCTCCTGCAGCTGGGTCCACTCCTCGGTGCCCTTCCAGCAAGAACGGCCCTGGGTCCAGATGTTGTCAGCGTACCACCAGCTCATGAGCAGGTCGGGGTCGTTGCCGAAGCAAGTCGGGTCGCCTGGGGTCAGCATGACGTCATACTCGAGCGTCGCGCCGTCTGCGGGGGCGGCGAACTCGGACCAGTTGATCTTCTGCTCGGCGTTGGTCATCTTGATGCCGACGGCTTCGAGGTCGTTCTGAATCTGAGCAGCGAGGCCCTTGACCCAGTTGTTGTTGGTGACCATCGTGAACTCGAGGTTCTCGACGCCGGCCTCGGCGAGCAGGGCCTTGGCCTTCTCGGGGTCGTAGGTGTACACCGTGGAAGCCTTGTGGTAGTTCTCGTGGCTCTCGGGCAGGAAGCTCGTCACCTTCGCGGCATGGCCGGCCATG
>USLD01000165.1 GCA_900555495.1 uncultured Slackia sp.
CCCTTGGTTGACCGTTCCTCGACCCATGGGTAAGGTATCCGACATGTTTTCTTCCGTGGTGAAAATCTATCGACATGCACGACTTTTGAACGACTTCGCATCGAGCGAGGCCGTTTTCGTCGCGTCTGATGCCACGAGTCTTTCGGCTATGCTCATCTAAGCCTCTTTTCGAAACACGATACAACCGAAAAAAGCCTGCAGCGGCATTTTGTCGCTCATGCCTCGTTTTGTACTCTTTCGTTTTCGGAAAGGATTTTTCTTTTGAGCTCTACCTCTGCTTCGAACGACGTCCGTAAGGCGACGCGTCATGAAATCATGGTTGTCGGCGTCGTCATCGCGGGCGCTTTCCTCGCTATTCTGAACCAGACCGTCCTCGCCCCCGCCCTGCCGGGCCTGATGGAGACCTTCCAGGTCAACGCAGGCACCGCCCAATGGGTGACCAGCATCTACATGCTGGTCAACGGCATCATGGTTCCCATTTCGGCCTACCTGATCGACAAGTTCCCCACACGCAAGCTGTTTTTCGCATCGATGGGCGTGTTCATCGCCGGCACGGTGCTCTGTGCGATGGCTCCGAATTTCGAGCTGCTGATCGCAGGTCGTATCCTGCAGGCGGCCGGTGCCGGCGTGCAGATGCCGCTGGTCGCCGTGGTCCCCATGCTGATCTTCCCGCCCGAGAAGCGCGGCACTGCTATGGGCATGGCCGGCATCGTGATGTCGGTCGCTCCTGCCGCGGGTCCCGTGGTTGCGGGTATGATCATCGACTCCATGGGCTGGCGTGCGATGTTCTGGTCGATCGCTCCCCTGGGCGTTATCGTGCTGATTGCAAGCATCTTCCTGCTCAGCAACGTCGGCGAGCTGAAGAACCCTCGTCTCGACATGCCCTCCGTTCTGCTCTCCACGGTCGCGTTCGGCGGCCTGCTCTACGGCTTCTCGAGTGCCTCGAGCCTGGGTTGGACCAACCCCGTCGTCATCGCGGTCATCGTCGTCGGCGCCGTGTGCCTCGTGCTTTTCGTCCGTCGCCAGAACAAGCTCGACGAGCCCCTGCTGCAGCTTGCCACGCTGAGGTCCGACATCTTCGCATCTTCGGCCATCATCGTCACCCTGATCAACTGCGCCGCAGCCGTGACCAACGTCACGCTGCCCATCTTCCTGCAGAACGTCCTGGGAGCGAGCGCTCTTGAGACGGGCATGCTCATGATGCCCGCCGCCGCCGTCGGCATCATCATCAGCCCGCTTTCCGGCGTGATCTTCGACAAGTTCGGACCCCGTTGGATTACCGTGGGCGGCCTTGCGCTGATGAGCGCCGCGCTCTTCGGCTTCTCGCGCATCGGCTCTGACACCACCCTGCTTGTGGCCGCCGTGCTGTGCACGTGCATGGCCGCAGGCCAGACCATGGCGAACATGCCCGCGAACACGTGGGGTATCAACGCCCTTTCCAACGACATGATCGCGCACGGCAACGCGATCAGCAATACGGGTCGTCAGGTCGGCGGCGCGATCAGCACGGCGCTCATCGTGACCGTCATGACCATGGTGACCTCGGCGAACGCTTCGAGCGGCCTGGTCGAGTCGACGGCTCTGGGTGTTCAGGCCGCCTACGGCGTCTGCGCGCTCGTCGGTGCGGTGACGCTCGTGTTCGCCATCGTGAAGGTCCGTTCGAAGAAAAAGGAGGCATAGGGTCATGGACACGGTAACGGTCGGATCTATCATGGAGCGCGATGCGTATTCGTGCTCTGCCCAGGACACGCTCAAGGACGTCACGAAAAGTCTCATCGACCTCGGCGTAAGCAGTCTGCCGGTAGTCGACGAGGGCAATCGTGTCGTGGGCTTCATCAGCGACGGCGACATTATGCGCGCCATCGCCGAGCATAAGACGCGCTCGATTTTCTCGGGCGGCGCGCCTACCATGCTGTATTACGACGACGAGTCGATCGAACAGAAGGTCCTCTCCCTCAAGGACCGTAACGTGATGGAACTCGCCGCGCGCAAGGTGCTGTGCGTGACCGAGAGCCAGAGCGTCGGCCGCGTAGCCGATACGCTGGCGAAGAAGAAGTTCAAGAAGCTTCCTGTGATCGACGAGCACGGTAGGCTTGTCGGCATCATTCGCCGTTCGAGCATCATGCGTTACGCCTTCGACCTGCTCTTCCACGACGACGAGAATAAGAAACAGGGCGAGTAAGCGTTTTCGCCGATAAAGGAATATTTGAAAGCGAGGCCTCCGGCATGCCGGAGGCCTCGCTTCGTGTTCGGACGCCTGATGTCTGGACGAAGGGCGCTAGCTTTTTCACGCGATTTCTTTTCTGTCTTTCAAGTTTCTTTAGAAACGCCGTCCATGCTGGTTGTAGCGAAGAAATCGAGGAAGACGGAATCGAAAGGAGTTAGGCATGGAATGCCTTTTGGAAACACGGGCGCTTACGAAGACGTTCGGGCGCGGCGAGCACGCGCAGACTGTGGTCGATGCCGTGGATATGCATGCGGAAGCGGGTCGCGTCTACGGACTGCTCGGTCCCAACGGTGCGGGAAAATCGACCCTACTCAAAATGGTGACCGGCATGCTGCACCCTACATCGGGCGAAATCGTCTTCGACGGGCATCGGTGGCGTCGCGACGACCTGTACGATATCGGGTCGCTGATCGAAACTCCCCCGCTTTACCCCAATCTGACCGCGCGCGAGAACCTTGAGGTGCGTGCGACGCTTCTCGGCGTCGACGAATCGCGTATCGACGAAGCGCTTGAGACGGTCGGCCTGACCGATACGGGGTCTAAGCGTGCAGGAAGCTTTTCGCTCGGCATGAAGCAGCGTCTCGGCATCGCGCTCGCCTTGCTTGCGCGGCCGAAGCTGCTCGTGCTCGACGAGCCGGCCAACGGACTCGACCCCATCGGCATCGAGGAATTGCGCGCGCAGATCCGCGCGTTCGCGCAGGCCGGCATCACCGTGGTCGTTTCGAGCCACATTCTCACCGAGGTGGCCCACGTGGCCGATCGCGTCGGCATCATCGTGGGCGGGTCGCTGGCGTTCGAGGGCGACCTCGAGGAAGGAATGGATCTGGAGAGGCTGTTCATGGACGTATGTCGCAGGGGAACGCACTCCGAATCCGATGTCTTTGAGGGGGGTGCGCGATGAAGGATGCCTCTTCCGTCGCACATGAGGCGCCGCGTTCGTTGGGCGGGATCCGCTCAGCGTTTTCGGCAGAGGCGGCAAAGGGCAAGCGTGCGGGCGCACGCAAGGTCGCCCTCATCGCTCCGCTTCCTCTCTGTGTTTTGGGCTTGATGAGCTCGGGTCTGGTCACGGGCGGCTACGGACCCGGCAGCGTCGGATTCAACACGTATGGCTGGTGCTGGTGGTATACGCTTTTGCTGCCCGTGGCCGTCGCCCTGATCGCGGCAAGTGTTGCGAATATCGATGCACGACAGAAGCTGCATGGCGTCATGAGCGCCCCCGTTCGTTTGCAATGCGTATGGAACGCGAAGACGGCCTATGCGTTCTTGCTGGTCGGAGCGTCGAATCTTGTGGTGGCTTTCGTTTCGAGCGCAATCTCTCTGCTCGGAGGAAACGCTGCCGGTCCGCTTGCGAGCATCTGCATGGCCGTTCTTCTCACCGCGTCGTCGCTGTGGATGATTCCCGCCGGACTCTTCTTGACCGTGCGTTTCGGCATGCTTGCAGGCA
>USLD01000166.1 GCA_900555495.1 uncultured Slackia sp.
CTGCGTGTCCCAGCTGGTTTTGGGCGCGGCCCTCGGCTATGGCATGACGTTTTGGGGGGCTTTCTGGGCGACCATGCTCGGCTCGGTCCTTCTGCAGGTGGTCAGCTGGGCGCTCGGCACGGCCGCGGCGCGCGAAGGCCTTTCAACAAGCCTTCTTTCCCGTTGGGCGGGCTTGGGCAAGATCGGTTCCGCCGTGCTCGGCGGCGTCGTCGCCATTTCCATGGTCGGCTGGTTCGGCGTGCAGAATTCCGTTTTCGCGGAAGGCATGCTCGACATCACCGGCGTGCTGAATTTCCCGATTTGGGCGTTGATCACGGGTCTCGGCATCACGCTGCTCGTCGTCGCCGGCATCAAGTGGATCGCCCGCTTCGCCGCCGTGTTCGTGCCGCTGTTCATCGTCGCCGTCATCGCGTCTGCCGCGATCGTGCTCCAAGATCACAGCCTCATCGAGTTCCTGAACTCGCCGCATCCCGGCCCCGCGCTGTCCTTCGGCGCCGCCACCACCATGGTCGCGGGCGGCTTCATCGCCGGCGCCATCTGCACGCCCGACTACGCCCGTTACCTGAAGAACGGCACGCAGGTGTTCTGGATGACCCTGATCGGCACCTTCCTGGGCGAGCTCGGCATGAACCTCATCGCCGTCATCTTGGCCCATGCCACGGGCACCAATAACGTGACCGATATCATGATGGCCACCTCCGGCGTTCTGGGCGTGATCATCGTCGTCGCTTCCACCGTCAAGCTCAACGACATCAACCTGTATTCGTCGGGCCTCGGCATGGCTACCATGATCAACGCGTTGTTCAACGTCAAAGTGAACCGTTCGGTCATGACCTGGATCCTGGGCATCGTGGGCACCGTTCTCTCCATGATCGGCATCATCAACTACTTCACTGACTTCCTCACGCTGCTCGGCGTGGCCATCCCGCCCGTCGCAGGCATCATGGTCGTCGACTACTATCTGCTCAAGCGCAATAGGGCCGATCTGGAGAAGACGCGCGAGGAAGGCGTGCTTCCCAGGACCGTGGAGAAATGGAATCCCATTACCATCATCGTATGGATCGCCGCATTCGTCGTCGGCGAGGTCAGCAGCATCTTCTCGATCGGCATCCCCGGTCTGAACTCGCTGATTTTCGCAGGCGTTGTGTACTGGATCGCCATGAAGGCCTACGCCTCCGTGAAGAAGGTCGACGTGGTCAAGTTCCAGGAGACCGACCAGGTTCTTTAGTTTCGCCGTTCTGCCGAACAGCGAAATGGCTCGATGCCCCCTCGCCTTCGTTGCGGCGACCTGGGGGATCCGGCGCAACGGACGCACCTGGTAATTCGTATCGCTTCGCGTGCAAGCCCGCTTTTCTCGTCGAGGAAGGCGGGCTTTTTCGTGGGGCGGGGTATACTGCTGGGAATTCTTGCGAGGAAAGGAAGGCATCTTCTATGGCCAAACGCGTTCTTCTTGCCGTATCCGGCGGCATTGCCGCCTACAAAGCCTGCGATATCGTGAGCAGGCTCAACAAGCTGGGGGCGGAAGTGCAGGTCATCATGACCGAGAACGCCACGAAGTTCGTCACGCCGCTGACGTTCGAGGCGCTTTCGGGCCGCATGGTCTACACCGACACGTTCGATTACAGCTACGATGCGTCGATCAAGCATATCTCGCTGGCGCAGGAGGCCGACCTCATGTGCGTCGCGCCCGCCACGGCCAACATCATCGCCAAAATCGCCCACGGCATCGCCGACGACATGGTGTCCTCCACGTTTCTGGCTGCCACATGCCCGGTCATCGTCTGCCCGGCCATGAACACCCATATGTACGAGAACGCCTCCACGCAGGCCAACTTGCGCACGCTCGAAGAGCGCGGCATCGCATTGGTGGGCCCGGGCGTGGGCAAGCTGGCGTGCGGCGACGTCGCTCGCGGCACGTTGTCGCCCGTCGATGAAATCGTCGACGCGATCGCGCAGGCGCTCGACCTGCAGTCGTAGGATTTCGACCCCGCGTTGTTTGACCGGTTACGAGAAGAGGCCCTTCGGGGCCTCTTCTCGTTATGCGTGCTTTCCGCAGGCGGGGCACAGGTCCGCCAGCGGGCAACGGTCGCATTTCGGGTTGCGGGCGCTGCAGGTGTCGCGGCCGAAGTGAACCCATTGGTGGTTGATGAACAGCCAGTCGCTTTGCGGGTAGATCTTCAACAGCTTGTCTTCGGTTTTCTGCGGCGTGTCGTCGTTGCGCGTGGCGAACCCCAGGCGATGCGCGATGCGGAAGACGTGCGTGTCCACCGCGATGCCCTGCGGGTTGCGAAACGCCTGGCACATAACAACGTTGGCCGTTTTGCGTCCGACGCCCGGCAAGGTCTGCAGCGCGTCGATATCGTTTGGGATCTCTCCGCCGAAATCGGCCAGCACGGTTTGCGCGCAGGCTACGATGTTTTTCGCCTTCGATCGGAAGAAGCCCAGAGGATGGATGATCGCTTCGATGTCGGCGATGCTCGCATGCGCCATGGCCTCGGGCGTGCCGAAGCGGGCGAACAGTTCGGGGGTCACCTTGTTCACGGCGGCATCGGTGCATTGCGCCGACAGGATCACGGCGATAGTCAAGGTGAACGGGTCGCTGTGGTCGAGCGAGCATTCGCCCTCGCCGTAGCGTTCGAAAAGGCGCCGCTCGATTTCGGCGGCGCGGGCTCGTTTCTGCGTCAGGTTCTCGCGCGGCATGGCACGCTCCTTCGTCGATGGATGGAAAAGACGTCGTTTGCTGTGCATTGTAGGGCAAAGCGGCTCCGTGCGCCCGCTTTGCGACCCGCGTCGCACCGGGGTATCATCGCGAAAACCGATTCGACCGAAAGGGGCCGACTATGGAAAAACCGATACGACGCGCCGCAGTCGCAGCGACGTGCGCCCTGTTGGCGGCGGCCTGCGCGGGAGGCGCGCTGGCGGGCTGTTCCGACGATTCCGCGGCGATGCGTGCGGAGGGCGTGCGCGTCCTGGCCGAGCCCGCTGCCGTCGAGCGCGGCGAGGGCGACGAGGCGACGGCGCCCGTGGTCGAATCCGCGCTCGTCTCGTCGCTCGAGGACTTCGCCGTGCACAGCGCCGCAGGCATCTTGGCCGACCGCGAAGAGGGGAGCAATGCGGTCTACGCGCCGACCAGCTTGTACTATGCGCTTTCGCTTGCGGCCGCGGGGGCTGCGGGCGATACTCGCGCCGAGCTGTACGGCTTTTTGCGCGCGGAGGATTCCGACGAGGCTCGCGCGGCCTGTCGCGATTTGGCCGACGCGCTTCAGGCCAACGAGATGTGCGAGATGGACATGGCGAACTCGGTATGGACGGCGGCCGACATCGCGTTCGAGAAGGATTACCTGGACGTCGTGCGCGACGATTTCGCGGCATCCGCCTATGAGGCCGATTTCGGCGCGAAGGAGGTGGATGCGGCCTTGTCGGCATGGATCGCCGACAAAACAGGAGGCTTGCTGGAGCCTCGTATCGAAACCGACGCTGATTGGCTTGCGGCGCTTGTGAACGCCATGTATTTCAAGGGGTCGTGGACCGATGCCTTCGACGCCGAGGCGACTGCCGAAGACGCGTTCTATACAGCGGCGGGCGAAACGAAGGCCTCGTTCATGGAGCGTACCGCCCAAAGCTCCTACCTCGACGGCGAAGGCTTCACGCGCGCGAGG
>USLD01000167.1 GCA_900555495.1 uncultured Slackia sp.
AAGAAGCTCGTCGAGGTTTCCGAAATTGCCGCGCAAAAGCTCGATCTGAGGCAGGTCGGCAGAACCGAGAGCCTTCAAACGGGCCCCGGCGGCAGTCAGCGCCATATCGTCTTGGTCGATGCCTATCAGAAGGCCCTGAGACCCCAGACGTCGTGCCACTTCGGAAGAGTGGCCCGCTCCGCCGAGCGTCGCGTCTACGAACGTATGCTGCGGCTTGAGGCGCGATTGCTCGAGGCACTCGTCGAGCAAGACGGGGATATGCCGGTATTCGCCTGTCGTTTTTTCCACGTGCGGACTCCTTACGAGAACAGCAATTCGTCGAGATCTACGCTGCTCTGGAATTCATCCCAGATCTCAAAATGGTCGGTGTTGCCCACCAGAACCGCTTCTTTTTCCAACCCCACCATCTCGCGCTGCTTCGCCGACACGTTGATGCGTCCCGCAGCGTCCATCGCATTGGGCATAGCGCTGGCATTGAGCTTGGTGCGCAGCATGACGTGCTTGCGGTCGCCCGGGTTATAGCCGCCCTTCTTTTCGAACAGAGCGTCCACCCACGCTTCGTAGTTATCCACGGTGTAGACGGAAAGGAAGCCGTTCTTGGAATCGGGAACGACCACCAACTGGGGGTCTTTCGAAATGCAGCCGGAAGGGAAAGGCGGCCTTTGGCGTCGATCTTATGGCGATATTCACCGAATAGACCGGCCACGCTCATCCCCCTTCACATTGCAACACCCCAACCGATGCCCGCCATTTTATCCCACTTCCTCCCACCTCGCAATAAAATCACCCACTGCGTGGCGTTTCTCCCCCCACTTTTCAACTCCGAAAGGCAGCTGACCCCATCCGTCGGCGACACCTGGACGAATACCGCGCCTATTAAAAGAAGATGTTGCGTCATATGAAAAGACGGCACTATATCTAGTGCCGTCTCGAAAACGAATCGCATGGAGGAAATGTGGGGGTCAGACGATTCCGCGGGCGCGCGGATGAGCGGCCAGGTATTCCTCGCGCAGATGGAGCGAGGTCACGTGGACATAGACCTGCGTGGTCGAGATATCGGCATGACCGAGCATCTCCTGAATCGTGCGCAAATCGGCTCCGCCCTCCAACATATGCGTTGCGAAGCTGTGTCGCAGCGTGTGAGGATGCAGTCCCGCAATACCCACGGCAGCGCCCGATTTCTCCACCACCCCGTAGACCCCCTGACGTGTCAGGCGGCCGCCGCGTGCATTGAGAAACAGCGCCGACGGAAGCGACGGCGCCTTGCCGGCGAGCACGGGCCGCGCCGATTCCAGGTAGTCGGCGAGCGCGCGGGCGGCCGCGCCGCCGAACGGAACGACGCGCACGGCGCTTCCCTTGCCGACGACCCGCACGAACCCTTCGTCGAAAAAGACATCGGCCGTATCCATGCCGACGAGCTCGCTCACGCGCAAACCGCAACCATAGAGCACCTCCATGACCGCACGGTCGCGCGCGCCGAGTTCGTCGGATCGGTAATCGCGATCAAGCAGAGTCTCGGCTTGTGCGACGGAGAGGACATCGGGAAGGCGGCGCGGCACGTCCGGAAGCTCGACATCGGAAGCGGCGTCTCCCTCCGCAAGCCCCTCGCGCGCGAGGAAACGATGCATCCCCCTGACCGCGGCCATACGACGCTCCCTGCTGGCAGGAGCATAGCCGCGCTCGGCAAGATCGCACGCATAGGCCGCCACGTCCGATCGGGCGGCGCATCCGGCCGAGCAATCGCGCTCGTCGGCAAGAAACGCCGCATAATCGTCGAGGTCGGACGCGTACGAACCCACCGTCAGCGCCGACGACCCTCGCTCGACGGAAAGATAGGCCAGATATTCCCTCGCAAGCGCTCGCGACGCTTCGAATGCGTCATCGCCCTCGGGTGATTCGCGGCGCAGCGATACCCTTTTCCCCACAGCGCCCCCCTTCGTATCGCGGCCCAGTCGTTCCAGCCGATTCTAACGCACGGTCGCGACGCGCGGAGTCGGGCGACATCCGGCCAATTCATGCAGCGGAAACGCCCGCGACACAGAGTCGAAACACGCTGATATATAATTCATCTGTTCGACATCGATTCTCTCGGCGGCGTGCACCGCCCTCACCCAGAAAGGGGCCCGCGATCTCATGCGCATCGGATTCGACAACGAAAAATACATCGCATTGCAGGCTGAGCATATTCGCAACCGCATCGACCAGTTCGAAGGCAAGCTTTACCTCGAATTCGGAGGCAAGCTCTTCGACGACCACCACGCCGCCCGCGTGCTTCCCGGCTTCGAGCCCGACTCCAAGATCCGCATGCTGCAAAGCCTCGTCGACGACGTCGAGATCATCATCACCATCAACGCCAACGATATCGAAAAGAACAAGGTCCGCGGAGACCTTGGCATCACCTACGACGAAGATTCGCTGCGTTTGATGGACATCTTCCGCGGCATGGGCTTTCTCGTCGGCGGCGTCGTGATCACGCACTACGCCAGCCAGCCCGCCGCCGACATGTTCCGCAGGCGTCTGCAGTCTCTCGGCATCGCATGCTACCTGCACTACCCCATCGCCGGCTATCCGTACGATATCAACCACATCGTCAGCGACGAGGGCTACGGCAAGAACGAATACATCGAAACCACCCGCCCGCTCGTCGTGGTAACGGCACCGGGCCCCGGTTCCGGCAAGATGGCCACCTGCCTTTCGCAGCTCTATCACGAGCACAAGCGCGGCGTGACCGCGGGATATGCGAAATACGAGACCTTCCCCGTATGGAATCTGCCGCTCGCGCATCCCGTGAACCTGGCTTACGAGGCGGCCACGGTCGACCTCGACGACTCCAACATCATCGACCCCTTCCATCTCGAGGCCTACGGCGTCTCGACCGTCAACTACAATCGCGACGTGGAAATCTTCCCCGTGCTCAAGGCCATGATGGAGCGCATCTCCGGCTCGAGCCCGTACCAGTCGCCCACCGACATGGGCGTGAACATGGCAGGCCTCGCCATCACCGACGACGACGTGGTGCGCGACGCCGCGAAAATGGAAATCGTACGCCGCTACTTCCAGACCGCCGTCGAGGTGAAGCGTACGGGCGTCGGCCAGAAAAGCATCGAGAAGCTGGAGATGCTCATGAATCAGGCGGGCGTCACGTCGAGCTTCTCTCCCGCCCGCAGCGCCGCGCTGCTCAAGGAAGAAACGACGGGCGCCCCTGCGGGAGCCATGGTGCTTCCCGACGGCCGCGTGATCACGGGCAAGACGTCCGACCTGCTGGGTGCCGCCTCTTCGCTGCTCATGAACGCGCTCAAGGCGGTTGCGGGCGTCGACGACGACCTGCTCGTCATCAGCAACGAAGCGATCGAGCCCATCTGCCGCCTGAAAACCGAGCAGCTGGCAAGCAAGAACCCGCGCCTGCACTCCGACGAAACCTTGATCGCGCTTTCCATCAGCTCGGCGACCAACCCCATCGCAGCGCAGACCATCGCCCATGTCGACGATTTGCGTGGATGCGACGCGTTCTTCTCGGTCATCATCTCGGCTACCGACGAAAGCCTCTACCGCAAACTCGGCATCAATGTATGCTGCGAGCCTAAATACGAGCAGCACTCCTTCTACCACAAATAAGCAGCTGCAGCACGCAAGCACCGCAG
>USLD01000168.1 GCA_900555495.1 uncultured Slackia sp.
AGTCCGAGTTCAAGCCCCTTGGCATAGATTGCGTTCGCGCATTCGTTGGAAAGGCCGCAGGTGGTGAGCGGAGTGGGGTCTTTCACGCGGTTGATGAATCCGCCGTTATAGGAGAGCACGTAGCCGTCTTCGATCAGCTCGCGAGCTTCCCCCGTGAAGTTGTCCATGATCGAGGAATACCATCGCCCGCTCGAAGGGACGAACAGCACGCCGAGTTCCCTCATGCGTTTGAGTGCTCGGAGATTGGACGCCGGGATGGCGTGGTCGGCATCGAGAAACGTCTCATCCATATCGCTGGCAACAAGTCGGTACATGCAGTTCCCCCATACAACGTAAAAAACGAGGCGGGCTTATTATCGCCCACCTCGTAAGACCTTGGCTATGTCGAAGACGCGGGCACGTGAAGATGCCCCATTCGCGTGTCTCCGCGCGTGTCCGCGGGGCGGATGGCTTAGTACACCATTCCCATGGCTTCGCGCACCTCGGCGAGCGTCGCTTCGGTGTCCGAAGCGGTCACGTTGGTGGTGGTAGAGGCGCCGAGCGAAGTGGACGAACCCTGACCGCTCAAGGCGCTGAAGCCCGCGAAGCCTCCCAAGCCGATGACGACGGCCAAGGCCGCGCCCGCGAAACTCACGCCGAAGGTCTTCATGAGGCTTTTCTTGGCGGGGTCCTTCTCGGTCTTGACGTGCTGCGCGCCGTTATGGGCGGCGTATGCCTGATAGACCTGCTGCTGATAGGCGGCCTGCTGCTGGGTATAGCCCTGCGTCGAAGCGCCCGACTGGGGCTGTGCGGCGTGAAGCGGATGCGGCTGGGTCTGGAAGGCCGCATCGGCATTCGCCTTCGACTGCTCGGGGCCGGACTCGAACGTGTTCTTGTTCTCTTCGCTCATGTCGATATCTCGCTTTCCTTGTGTGGGGGCATGTGCTCTTTTCGCTGAGAACTCTAAACGCCGTTCGCCTTCTTGAAAAGAGGGGCGGCCCGCATCGTCATCGCCGCGTTGCCCTTTATACGCTCGTGAACGTAGCCGCGACACATTGCGTACACATTCGACTCGTCGAAGCTGAAAAAACAGTGTTGGAGACAACATACGAGAAGCCGCACGGGCGGCGTTTGACAACCCGGGAACGCCTGGGCGGCCAAAGCGCGGCAAGCTCGGCCGGATGCTAGCATCTATATAGAGGACATAAGCGCAACGAACATGAGAGGAATGGTAGCAATGAACCTCGCAGGACTGACCACCGTGAAACCGGAAGACCGCGAGCTCGCGCATCGCGCCGCGATTCTGCTCGGCGACAGCTTCATGGAAGAGATGTGGTTCGTCACCTGGCTCGAAGCGCTCGACGAAATCGGCACCGACGACGCGCGCAAACGAGAGCTTCTGCATGCGGTATTCGCCGACGACATCGAGGCCTTCGCGCCTTACGGCGCCATTTTCATGCTCGACGACATGACGGCGGCCGTGGGCGGCTATCTGCATAGCGAGCTGGGCGGCGAAACCATCACCTCGGTAGAAGGCACACAGGCGGGCAAGCGCTTCCTCGAAACGGCAACCCCTCAGGAAGTCGAACTGCTCGAGCGCAGGGAGCAGGAGATGGACGCCATCTCCTCGTTCGACTGGGCGCGCGAACATGCAGGCGGCGAAGACCACATCAACTTCTTCGCCTGGGCCGTCGACCCCGCAGCGCGCGGCAAGGGTTCGCTGCGCAGGATGCTTGCGCCGTTTTTCGCATTCGCCGACGAACACGGCCTGAAATGCTACCTTGAGTGCTACTCCGACAGGCTGCAGAGCATGTACGAGCATCTGGGATTCGAAATGGTTGACGAGCTGCACTCTCCCGATTTCGACGTGTATGAGCGCCGCATGGTACGCTACCCCAAGCCGCTGGCGGCATAGTCGCGCCACACCCGCATCGCGCGTCTCGGACGCGGCGCCCTTATAGATGAAAATCGCCCCCGTTCTCCTCCCTCGAGCATCGAAGGCGGAAGCGGGGGCGATGTCGTTCAGGCTCCAATGCGGCGCGTGTTACCTGGAAGCGATGAATTCGCGCGCGACGCCGCGGGCCCAGGCGTCCATATCGTCAAGCTGGTCGAGGCTTTCGACGCGCTGCACGCCCTGCTTCACATGAAGCTCCATGGCATGTTCGACGCACGCGTCGATATCGAGATAGCCGCAGGCGTCGTCGAGGAAGGCCGCGACGGCCACTTCGTTAGCCGCGTTCATAACGCACGGAAGCGTGCCGCCCGTGCTGCCGGCGTGACGAGCCAAGGCGAGGCAGCGGAACGTGTCGGTATCGGCAGGATAGAACTCGAGCGAGCCCAGGCGCGTGAAGTCGAGCGGCTCGACCGGCGCTTCCCATCGATCGGGATAGCTCAGCGCGAACTGGATGGGAATGCGCATATCGGTGGTGCCCAGATGCGCCTTCACGCTGCCGTCGGAGAATTCGACCATCGAATGAATCGCGCTCTGCGGCTGCACGACCACCTTGATCTTGTCGTAATCCATGGCGAACAGATGATGCGCCTCGATTACCTCGAGACCCTTGTTCATCAACGTCGAGGAATCGATCGTGATCTTCGGGCCCATTTTCCACGTGGGATGCGCGAGGGCCTGCTTGGCCGTCATGCCCGCAAGCTCGGCGCGCGTCATGCCGCGGAACGGTCCGCCCGAGGCCGTGACCCACAAGGCCGATACTTCCTCATGACATTCGCCCAGCAGACACTGGTAAATGGCACCGTGCTCGGAATCGATCGGCATAAGGGCGCCCGCAGGACCTGCCTGTGGCGCGATACCGCGCTCGACGCGCAGGGCATCCACCTTCGCAGCCAGCGGCATGATCAGATCGCCCGCTACAACAAGGCTCTCCTTGTTGGCCAGCGCGAGCTGCTTGCCGCACGCAAGGGTCTCATACGACGCACGCATGCCGGCGGCGCCGACGAGCGCGTTCACGACCACGTCCACCTCGTCCAGACGCACCAGGTCCAAAAGACCCTGCTGCCCGAAGCCGACCGACACGCCGCCATGAGCCTGGGCAAGCATCGGATTTTCCCTCAGACGCTCGTCGCCGAACGCTATATTGCTCACCTTGAATTCATGCGCCTGCCCGATCACCTTGGCAACGTTCGTATTGGCGGCAAGCGCCACGATTTCGAGCTCGTCGGAATGACGGCGCACGACATCGAGCGTCTGCAGGCCGATAGAACCCGTGGACCCGAGCACTGCGATGCGCTTGCGCACGCGACCTTCTGTCGACATAGAAACCCTCTTTCCTCAATAGAACGATTATTTCTCAAGACCATTGTAGTGCCCGTTCGAATGAGCGCTCGGAACGCCTCGCAACGAGCGTCAAACTTGCGGATACGCAGGACGGTACAAAAAAATCCCCTCGCGATAGCGAGGGGATTCCAAAGCCTTCGAAGCGACTACACGGCCTACTTGAAGAAGCCCTCGTAGTTATGCATCTTGAGCTGCGACTCGATCTTGGACATGGTATCCAAGGCGACGCCGATCATAATGAGGATCGACGTACCGCCGAATGCCTGGATCAGCTGATTACCCGTGAAGTAGAACAGGATCGAAGGCACGACGGCGATCAAGGCGATGAACAGACCGCCAGGCAGCGTGATGCGATTG
>USLD01000169.1 GCA_900555495.1 uncultured Slackia sp.
GAGCCGTTCCCGTCGCCGTCAGGATCCTGGCCGCCTTGGCCGCCGTTCCCATCGGGAACCTGACCTTGGCCGTTTTCGTCAGGCGTCTGGCCGTCGCCGCCGGAACCGCCGTTCGACTCGCCGCCCTGACCCGCACCGCCGCCATCCGGCTGCGGCACGACCACCTTCACAGGCGCCTGCATAACGGTCTGCGCATGGTTGGCGTTCTCCAAGGTGCGGGCGAACGCATAGTATTCGACGTCGGAGCTCAGTCCCGAGAACTCCGATTCGGACGTCCATGCATCGAGCACCGCGGTCGCCGCCACGCTCGCCGCGTCGTCTGCAGGATGCGCAGGGATCGTGCAGAGCGCGTATTCGACCTCGGCGTCATCGGCGCCGGAAAGGGACAAACGCACCGTCGAGCCGTCCGTTTCGACGGAAAGCGCCAAGTCGTGCTCGACCTTCTTCGTCACCTCGAACGCCACTTCGGCCCGCGCTTCACGCGTCCCGGGCGCTTCGCCTTCGCCGTGATACGACACGATCGCCGTCGCCTCGTAGGTTCCCGCGCCAAGCTTCGGCTTCGCCGCGATCGACCAGCCGGCATCCTGCGCTCCAGGCGCTATCTCCGCAGCCCCCGCAGAAACCGAGAACGCATCGGCCGACGCGCCGTCTTCGCTCGAAACGATGCGCACCCCGTCGACGAACGCCTGCGCCGTGCCTGCATTCGCCAGCGTCAACGCCGCCGAGGGCGCGCTTGAGCCGTACTGGACGCTACCCAGGTCGACGGCCGACGCCTGCAGGACGAGAACCTCGGAAGCATCCTCGAAAAAGTCGAGCAACGAGCACGAGAAGAATTTGTCGCCCTGCGTCTGCAGTTTGATATAGCGCGCCGTCACGGGTTCGTCGAACGCTACGCGCGCGGGCTTGCCGGCCTTCCACGAAAAGCCCGACGCTTCTTTGACCTCGCTGAACGCGTCGGCATCGACCGCCACGCCCGCGGCGGCGCCGGCATCGGGCGCGGCCGAGACGATCACCTTGTTGCGCGGCGTGCCGTTGCCGTGGTCGGGACGCGGCCAGAAATCGAATGCGGCGATATCGCGCTCACGCCCCAGATCGATTACGATCCAACCGTCGTAATCCTTACCCGACCAGGCATTATGCCAATACGAAAGCGCGCTTGCGTCAAGCACCCTTCTCGCACCGTCCTCGCCGTTTTGCGACGACGAATACGAATTCACGTTCAGCTCGCCGTACGGAACGAACGTCATGCCCGTCTCAGCGTCCTCGCTGAACGAGAGCGTCGTCGGATCGGACGGAAGCATCGTTCCCGACGCCGCACGCCTCACCTGCACGTCGACATCGCCTGGAAAAAGATTGCGCTCGGTCAGACGCGTCCATGCGCCGTCGCCTATGCGCGTCTCGATTCTTGCCGGCATCGCGGAGTCCTCGAAATACAGGGCATTCGTCCTGTCGTTGAGGAAATGGCGCGGAAGCTCCTTCGACGCGATGCCGATATCGATCGCATTGATCGTATTCGAACCGATGAATCTGACCAGGATGTCGTTCTCCGGCGTGATGGAGGCGATCTGTTCGTCGGTCAGCTTCTCTTTCACCTGGCCGTCCACCAGCTGCTTCCACGACGACCCGCCGTCCAGGCTGTATTCCCACGGCGTTCCGCCGGAAGCGAACTGCGCGCCCAGTTTGATCGTATTCGCATCGGCCCCGTCGAACGAGAACGTGGCAAGATAGCCGTCGGATTTACCGAGCAACGCATTGGCCATAGCCTTGGAGACCTCGGGCTGGAGCACGTCGCCTGCCGCCGCCTTCGACGCCTTCTGCAGCGTACGCACGCGAAGGTCCTCCAGCTCGACCACGTAGGCACCCTTGGTGCGCTCGTCGATCACCTTCATGAAATCGTGCATCGGCAGCGGATAGTACGCAAGGGCGTCGGCCACATGCTGCGCAAGCGCAAGCCACTCTTCTTTGCCTGCGCCCTTCTGCTCGTACAGGCCGATCTTCGCCGTGATGGCATCGTAATTGAAGTCCTGGGCGGCAAGCGAGGCGTCCACGAGCGCCTGCTTGTCTTCAAGCGATGCGAAGCTATCGGCCAGCAGGCGCAGTTCGTAGCTCTGCACGTACGAATCGAAATCGTTAAGCGCATCCTGGGCGTATACGGTATAGGTGCCGCTCCTGATGTATTCCCCTTGGCTTTTGCGCTGCTGATTCCAGTTATTCAGGTAGTGCGCGGCCGAGGGCACGTCGGAATTCGACCACCCCGACACGTCGTTCTGGATGCGATAGGCGCCCTTCTGCTCGCCCGCAGCATCCGCGCGCAGCTCATAGGTCATCGTAGCCGCATGGCCGGGCTGGCCCATGACCGCCGACGGAACGCCCACCATGCAATTGAGGTTCGAAAAGGTCTTCGCCAACGCGCCGCATACGCCGCCTTTTTCGAACACCATCCACAGACGGTGATACTGCGTGGGGTCGGTCGTGGCACCGGGTACGCTGGAAATCTGCCCACAGCCGATATAGAAGGGGTCGCCTTGCGAACGGTTGGGGAAGTTCTCATCCTCGTAATCGAGCTTGTATTTCTCTTTCCAGCCGCCCTGCCACTGGCGGTATGCGCCGTTTTCGCCCGACGGCTTGATTTCGGTCACGGGTCCGTCGAACTGCGATGCGTCGTAGAAGCCTTTATAGGAATAGGTACCGTCGCTCGTCCAGTTGCCGTTCACGCCGCCGTACCATATATACGTGTATGCGTTCAGGCGATCTTTCTCGTGCGCTTGATCGGGCTTTATGGCCAGCGTGTAGTTGGCAAGCCACGGCAGCTCGGAATCGGTGATCTGGTTTTCGAACACCCAGCGCATGTTCTCGACCGTCAGTTCGTCAAACAGGTCTTTCTGGAAGCGATAGCGCTCGTCGTTGTCGCGGAAAATCTTGATCGTCTCATAACGAACGAGCGGGTCGGACACGAACCCCGGGTCTCCCGACCACAGTCGCGAACGGCCCGATTGCGCGAGCGCCGCCGACACCATCATGCGCAGGTGCACATCCGCTTCGGCGCCCGTAAGGTCCTCGGGATGCGCGGCGCGCAAGCGGCGCAGAATATCGAGCGCCCCCACATGCTGGTCGGCGCTCGCCCTGCCGTCGCGCACATTGGGCTCGCCGCCCGTGACGTAATAACGCAACGCCGGAAGGTCGCTCAGGAACCATGCGAGGAAATCGGCCTTCTCGACCGATTCGTCCGCATAAGCGGCAAGTTTTTCGTAGCCGATTTCGGACACCAGATTGCGCTGCAGCACGAGCAATTCGCGATCTTCGGCCAAAGAACCCGATGCCACGGCGAGCGACCATTCCTCGGGCGTCGCTGCATCCTTGATTCGGTCGTCGAGGGTCTCGACCGTCTGCAACGCCTCGGGCGCGGCAAAAGCACGCTCAGGCAACGCGGCCGCGCATGCGAATGCGAGCGTCGCCGCACATGCCGCGATAAAAAGGCGCGTGGTTTTCCCCATGCAATATTTCACTTGTTCCCCTTTCGTCCGCGTCGCCGATTCGCCGGCGTCGCGGGCATGCCCCATCCGCTCGAAATAAACGGACGCCGCATTATAAGGGGAAAAGCCGA
>USLD01000170.1 GCA_900555495.1 uncultured Slackia sp.
CAGAACACCCGCCAAGGGATTGACGACGAGCGCCGCCACGGTGCCGGGCAGAAGCACCATACCCGCCTCCATGGGCGTTCCGCCGCACAGATTCTCGATATACAGCGGCACCAAGAGCGTGATCCCCATAAACGATGCGAACAGCAGGCACTGCGCGACGAAACCCGCGCGAAAACCAGCGTCGGCGAAAATCCCCATATCGATCAAAGGGTCGGCAATGCGGCGCTGTCGCATGACGAACCACACGAGCGCCGATGCGCCCACCAGGATCGGAGCCCACACGAAAGGATGGGAAAACGGCACCGACGACGCCTCGGAACAGCCGACGAGCATGCCGCCGAACGCCACCGTGGAAAGGACGAACGAAAGAAAGTCGAGAGGAGTGCGGCGCGACGCATCGTCGCGGCGCTCGATGAACAGCAGGCAAAACAGCAGGACAGCGCACGAAAGCACGGCGAGCAGCACGAAAAAGCCTCGCCACCCCGCCGAATCGACCATGGCGCCGCCGATCGTAGGACCGATATTCGGCGCGAACCCCATCGCAACGCCGGCGATCCCCATCGCGGTGGCCTTACGCCCATCGGGAAAATGCGTCATCGCGATAGTCTGCAACACAGGCAGCAGCATGCCGGCCGCAGCGGCCTGCATCAGACGACCGACGAACAGCGACACGAATCCCCCGGCGCATGCGCACACCGCAGACCCCGCCGCGAACAACGCGACCGACCCTGCGGAAAGGTCCTTCAGACGAAAACGCCCCATGAAATACGCCGAAAGGGGAACCACCGCGCCGAGAACGAACATGTACGCCGTGGTGAGGGACTGGCCCAAGCCCGTTGAAATTCCGAACTCCGCGCACACCGTGACGAGCATGGCGTTGAAACCCGTTTGCGATAGATTGCCCAAAGCAGACCCCAGAACCACGACGCCGAATATCGCATAAACCCAGCTTTTTCCGCTCCTTATCAACATGCCGACCCCCTAGAATGCGCGTGAAAAAGGGCCTGTCGGGCACGCATCGGCGGACGGCGGCCCTCTTTCGTATCGAAGAACCACCCCATCATAACGCCGCGAAAAAGCGGACGGCTCGATTCCGTACCATTCGTGCCACACTTCCAAGCGATCGGGGCAGAAAAGATACGGAAAACGAGCCTCGAGGCGAAACCGGCGGCGAAACGCGCTTTCGGACGAAAACGACGGCAAGCCGTAGCCGACAGAGGCCATGGCATGAAAAAGCCGTCCCGAGGGCGAACCCCGGGACGGCCCGGTCTGCGCGGAATAGGCCGCGCAGACATGCGAATCGGCATTTTCACGCGTCGTTAGAACTCGATGTTCTCCGAATCGCGATTGCCTTGCGCCTTCTTCGCCGTGCGAAGAAGGAATTCGTTGTTGTCGTTGGTCTGCTTCAAGGACTTGATCAGCATGTCCATCGCACGTTCGGTACTGTTCATATTCGACAGGATACGACGCACCGCCCAGATGAGCGGGGCCTCCTGGGGATCGAGCAGCAGGTCCTCGCGACGCGTGCCCGACGCCACCGGATCGATGGCAGGGAAAACGCGACGGTCGGCAAGCGATCGGTCGAGCTTGAGCTCCATGTTGCCCGTGCCCTTGAATTCCTCGAAGATGACCTCGTCCATCTTCGAACCCGTCTCGATCAGGGCCGAAGCCAGGATGGTGAGGCTGCCGCCGCCTTCGATGTTGCGCGCCGCGCCCAAGAAGCGCTTCGGCGGATAGAGAGCCGTGGAGTCGACGCCGCCCGACAGGATTCGTCCGCTGGCGGGCTGCGCGAGATTGTAGGCGCGTGCGAGGCGCGTCAGGCTGTCGAGCAGCACCACGACGTCTTCGCCGCGTTCTACCAGGCGTTTTGCGCGCTCGATCACCAGCTCGGACACCGCGATGTGGTTCTCGGTGGGCATATCGAAGGTCGAAGCGATAACCTCGCCCTTGATGGAGCGCTGCATGTCGGTGACCTCTTCGGGGCGTTCGTCGACCAGCAGGCACATCAAGTGCACTTCGGGATTGTTCGCCGTGATCGCGGCCGCGATATCTTTGAGCACCGTGGTCTTGCCGGCCTTCGGAGGACTGACGATCAAGCCTCGCTGGCCCTTGCCGATCGGCGAGACCAGGTCGATGACGCGCGCCGTGATGGTCGATTTGCCATGCTCCATGGTCAGACATTCGTCCGGGAACACCGGGGTCAAATCGCCGAACTTGACGCGCGGCGCCTGGGCGTCGGCCGGATCGCCGTTGACGAAACCGACCTGCTGCAATGCGGCGTATTTCTCGTTCGGACGCGCAGGGCGCGTCTGGCCCTTGACATAATCGCCTTTGCGAAGACCGTTGCGGCGGATGGTGGACAAGCCCACGTACACATCGTTCTCGCTGGGCAGATAGCCCTTCGTGCGAAGGAAGCCGTACCCGTCGGGCATGATGTCGAGCACGCCCTCGACCTCGATGAAGCCCTCGGCGCGCACGGACGCCTCGAAGACCTTCTCGACGAGCTCCGCCTTCTTCAGGCCCGTGACATCCAGCTCGAGCTCCGCCGCTTTTTCGCGCAATTCGGCCACCTTGAGCTTGGCGAGGTCTTCCATCGTGGTTTTAGGCACGATGGGTTCGCGGTCATGGCCGCGGCGCTGCCTGCGATGGTCGTTGCGATCGGCGTTACGGTCGTTGCGGTCATAACGGTCGTTTCGGTCGCGATTCTGATTCTGGCGGTCCTGACGGCGCTCGCCGTTCTGTTTGCCCTGGCGGTCCTGACGGCGCTCTCCGCGGTCGTTGCGCTCGTTTTGCGCCTGACGGCGCTCACGCTGCTTGGATTCGTAGCGGTCCTGCTTCTCGCGCTTCGTCCTCTTGCTTTCGGAAGCCTCGCCTTCCTGGTCATGATGCTCGTCGACCTGCCGCGCCTGACCTTCGTGGGCCTCGGACGCATCCTGGCGCTCGGACTCGGCAGCGCTTTCCTGGGATTTCTCCTCCTGTTCGGCAGGCTTGGCCTTCGCAGGGCGTCCGGGACGGCGGCGCGCAGGCTTTTCCTGAGCGGCATCGTCATCGGAAACGGCAGACGCAGGCTCGGCGGCGCGCTCGTCGGCGGCGCGGGCCTCTTCGACGCGCGAAGCCTCAACCGCAGCACGCAGCATGGTAGAACGACCGGGTCGCTTACGCACGATCGGCTTTTCTTCGGCTCGAACGGATTTCGCGGCTTCGGGCTGTTCGGGTGCAACGCCCTGGGCGGGATCGGAGCCCGCGGCGGCGGAAGCCTTCTCATCGGCGCTTCCATCGGATGCGACCTGGTCGGCCGTCGGCTTCGACGCGCGTCGACGACGCGGGTTCACGGGGGCTGCGGCACGCTTCGGCGTTGCAGCCTCGTCGGGTTCGACCGTACGCTGCGCGGAATCGGTCTGCGGCTCGAGCGTCTCGGGTGCTACGGAAGCGGCAGGGGCGGTTTCGGCGGAATCGGCGGCCGTTTTGCGGGAAGACGCCCGCTTCGTCGCACGGGCGGTCTTGGTCTTGGGTTTCGCCTCGGATGCAGCATCGGCATCCTGGGCGGCGCGGCGCGTACGGCGACGCGGCGCGGGCTTCGCGGGCGCTT
>USLD01000171.1 GCA_900555495.1 uncultured Slackia sp.
GGAATCGATCGAGCTCGTGGGCGCAAGCCTCGCCGAGCTTCTGCCCGACGGACCCGGCACCGCCGCCGTCGAACCTTCCCTGTCCTAGACGAGAGGAGCAGCCATGACCCTCAACAAAGCCTACACCGACGAATACCTGGCGCACGTGGACGCCCTTCAGGGCGACGCGGCCGGCAAGCACGCCGCGCGCGAGCACATGGAGCACTCCACGGCGATCTATCACGGCACCGTGGTGAACTCGTCGTACGTGCCGCGCTTCTTCGACCAGGAAACCTACGACTACTTCAAGAACGCCTCGGAAACCACCCACCGCATCCTGGTGAAGGTGATGAACGAGTACCTGAACAACCCCGCATACCGCCACGTCTACGACATGGACGAGCGCCTGGTCGACCTGATTCTGCTGCCGCGCGACTACGACGCGGTGCTGCCGTTCGCCCGCGTCGACATGTTCCTGGACGAAGACGCCATGACGGCGAAGTTCTGCGAATTCAACGCCGACGGCTCCAGCGGCATGAACGAGAACCGCGAGATCACGGCCAGCATGCAGAACTGCCCCGCCTACCAGGCCTTCGCGCGTGACCACAGCCTGACCACGTGCGATGCGGCGCTCTTCGGCGGCTGGGTGGACGAGTTCCTCTCGATCTACGACACCTATGCGTTCAAGGTCGAGCACCCGCACATCGCCATCGTGGACTTTCTGGAAAACGCCATCACCGAAGAGTTCAAGATCTTCGCGAAGCTGTTCGCCGAACGCGGCGTGGAATGCTCGGTCTACGACGTGCGCGACCTGGCCTTCGAAGACGGCCGCCTGATCGGTCGCAAGGCCTTCTACGGCCGCGACGACGCGCCGATCGATGCAATCTGGCGCCGCAGCGTGACCAACGACATCATCGACAACTGGGAGGCGTCGCAGCCTCTGGTCGAAGCCGTGCGCGCACGCAAGGTAGCGCTGATCGGCAGCTTCGCCGGCCACCTGGTGCATGACAAGCAGATCTTCCAGGTGTTGTTCAAGCCCGAGACCAAGGCGCTTCTGACCGACGAAGAGAACGCCTTCGTGGAAGCCACCGTGCCGTTCACGGCGTTTCTGACCGACGACGAGGTCGACCTCGACGCCGTCAAGCGCGACCGCGCGGCATGGATCATCAAGCCCGTAGACGCATACGGCAGCAAAGACGTGTATGCGGGCCTCGATTTCTCGGACGAGGAATGGGCGCGGATCATCGACAAATACGCGAACGGGGCGGCGGGCGCACCGTTCATCGTGCAGCACTATTGCACCCCGCACCGCACGCAGGCCATTCCTCTGCGCGGAGAAAAAGCCGACTACGCAGCTGAGGCGCAGCCCTACACCAACCTGTCGGGCCTGTACCTGTACAACGGCCGCTTCACCGGCGTGTTCAGCCGCCTGGGGCCCGAGCCTGTCATCTCGAAGAAGACCGGCGGCATCACCGCCGCCACCATCTGGGTGGATGCGACGGTCGAATAGCCCGACGCAATCGGAGCACCCGCCTTTTCACGAAGGGCGCCAGGATGACCTGGCGCCCTTTTCTGTTTCGAAAGAGCGTTTACTTACTTTCGCCTTCCCTTTTCTTGAGCCTATCGATTTCAAAGCATTCTTTTACAAAAACCATCTATCGCACCCACCTTTACGCTTTTCTCTCGACAAGCGCTTCGTTAATCGACCCGCATCCCCTTCTGACTAAAAATCCATCGAAACCATCGTAGCAGCCGAGAATAAAGGAAACCGCCATCTCGGAGCGCGATCTAAAAGAGATAACAGCAGCAATTCGCACGAGAGAGTCCATAGTCAAGCGTAAAAAACAGTCGAATACGGCCCATGCAGAATACGACGCCACGAACACGGGCAGGGATACCTATCAAAATATCAGTCCGCCACTTCGATGGTCCTATAGCCATCGAAGTAGTTCAACGCAACAAACGAGCCTTCCTCTTCGACCCATCCCCCCTCCTTCTCGTTCAAGGGAACGGCTACGCAGTTGCCTCCGCTGTATTCCGCAACGACTCGATATGCCTGCTGATTTTCGGAATCGGTCGGTCGAATTTCGTAAGGAGCAGTCATTCCCGTCCACCCCACAAACGCGAAAAAGGCAAGCATGGCAAGCATGGCAACGAGACTCCCCACTGCAGTCGTAGCTCTCTTCTTTTTAAGGGCTTGAACTTGAGTGTCGGAAAATAAAGAACGGATAGCATCTCTCGTCGCACCAAGACCGCCACCCATGATGAAGCACACGCAAAATAGCCCCGAAAGCAGCAGCGAAACAAGCAACGCCGAAACGAAGAGAGAAGCATTGCCTAATACCTCCGCGCAAAGCACGCTTCCCAACACCAACAAGTCGATCCCTGTCATCACGATTGCAATTCCAAGAAAACGGTCTTTGATGCCTTCGAGACATACACCGCCAAAACCGTTCGGCAAGTTACGCGCAATCCTTTTCGATGACCAGAAAACGAATAAAACGAAAACAACCAAAAGGCCAAAAGCAACAACGGAGAGAAGGAGCGATCCCTGATCCGGCGGCATCGAAAAGGCTCGCCACAAAACCGCAGTGAGACCCAAAACAAAAGACCCCATCAGTGCAATTATGCCCAGAAGACAGAAGGCCCATTTGGCAGCTTTGGCTAAAACGCCGCCTTGGAACCCGGCCTGCCGAGACACCATGAAAGGCACGAAGGAAACGAAGAGAAATGCTACACCCGAAACAAACGGCAGCATAAGAAAAAAATCGGTAAAGGTAATCTGAGCCCAAGAAATCGGGAAACCTATCTTGACGGCCTCAAACACGCGCGCAATATAGATGGCCACGAAAGCAACGACGGTCGGAATCGATACGGACGACAAGAAGACAACAATCTCCTCCGATTTCGTCTTCGCCCGAGTCTGGATAGACCCGATACCCCTCTCGCAAAACTCATTATCATCTTGCTTCGGCATATGAGCCACGCATCCTCCATCCAAACATAGCGCATCAAAACGCTGAAAAATCAAAGCACCACAATGCACGCCGAAACCGATAGCCGATACAAACCAGCAAACCGACGCGGACAGAGAAGGCACGCAAGCCAATCGAAATTGCCCTACCGAACCTTCTGCAACACCAGATATTTATTCATCGCGCCCGTGCGTCCGTCGGCTTCGAAGGCGTCGACCAGGCGGGCTCGCGACGAAACGGCGTCGACCAAGCGTCCCACTTCCTCATCGGAAAAGTGATGGCAGTAACGCCAAGTACCTTCGACGTTCTTCCAGCCCAGCAGGTAATCGCCTTCGTCGAACGCATTGTCTGCAAGGCCGAGCGCTTTGATCGCCTGCACATGCGTCACATAGGCCTTCGCCGCCAACGCGGGGCTGTTCATGAACTGCCAGAGCGACACGGCCACGCATCCCCCAGGACGCACCGCATCGATCAATCCGTCCAGCACGCGCACACGCAGGTCGGCTCCTGGCACATGATGCAAAAAGCCGAACGACACGGCCATATCGACCTGCGGCGCATGATGCAGATCGCGCAACGGAGCGCCTGCGATCAAGCCGACCACGATGTCGGA
>USLD01000172.1 GCA_900555495.1 uncultured Slackia sp.
GTGTTCGTCGCCTTGACCGCGGTCACCTTCGCATTCGCCGTCGCGACGCAGAAATACGCCTTGCTCCGCGAGCTTTCCATGGGGGTTTCTAAAGAGACCTATCTGAAGCGCCAGCGCATCTGGGCGGTCGTATCCGTCATCATCGGCCTGGTCATGGTCGGCGCGGCCACGTATTACAACGTGTTCCTCAATCCGCGCCTTGCGGGCATGTTCGTTTAAAGAGCCGTTGTGCCGCATGGACGCGCAGAACATGCGGCTTCGATATGGAGAAGGCCCCGCTTCCGAACGGAAAACCGTCTGGAAGCGGGGCCTTCGCGCGTTCGGCGTTAGTGGGCGCGCGTCGCGTTATCGGGATTGATGGACATGGTTTGGAAGCGTTCTTTCATGAATTCGTCGTCGTAGTGCCTGGCGCAGAACTGCTCGATGGCGTTATGCGGCGTCTGGCCTGCTTCGCGCTGGTACCAGGAGTCGAGGGCGAACAGGGTAAGGGCGCCGTTGACGATCATGAGCGCCGCGCAGACCGAGGTGACGGCGTAGCGCCAGTTCCAAGGGATGATGTTGACGAACTTCAAGAGGTGCGGCAGCAGGAGCTTGATCCAAACGCATCCGAGCACGCCCCACATGCACATGAACACGAAGTTGGTGCGGCCGTCGATGGACATGAACGAGCCCGTGTAGTCCCAAGCGACGATGCCGAAGGCGAACTGCATGAACCAGCTGGTCAGGTACTCGAACGCGCCGCCGATCACGGCGCTTACCAAGAAGATGAGGGGCAGCGGCTTGTCGTGGAAGCGATTGAGCGCGATGGTCATGAGGACCGCGCCGAAACCATAGATGGGGGAGAACGGGCCGTAGAGGACGCCTGCGCGGTCCTGGTATCCGCCGAACATCACGAAGTGATAGACGGTTTCGATCAGCAGGCCGAGTACGCAACATACCATGAAGATCCAAAAGAGGTTGAAGAAGTCGAGGCGAATGAACCCCTTGCCGCTTTCGTCGCGGCCGAGCGTGCCGTCTTCGGCGCGTTCGCGCAATTCCAGGTCGCGCAGCTTGCGTCGAAGTTCGCGCTCTTCGGACAGAGACGGGTCGATGTAGACCATCAGGGCGATAGCCACCACGAGGCGCACGAGGCCGGAGACGATGCTGCCAAGCTCGATGCCGAATACCATCATCTCGCACAGAAGCTGCGCGATATCGAGGACGATCAAGGTTTCGAGCGCGGTTCGCGCGTGGCGCCGGTTGCTGCGCAGCAGATAGATGCCGAGGGCGATGTAGAGGGCGCCGGTGGCGACGAGCAAAGCGATCTGCACGCCGAAGATGACGAGCGTCGTGGTGCCGTATTCCGCGAGGGATTTCTCGAAGCCTTCCGACATGCTGAAGGCCGCGCCGAAGATGGCGGGCAGCGACAGCGCGCCGATGACGATGAGGACGATGCCGAAGACCTTCAGCGGCAGGGGCAGTTTCTTCTTCGACGGCTGGGCGAGCGATTGGCAGGGCGGTGTCGGTCACGGTGCTCCTTCGGTCGTTCGGGCGTTGCGCGCGCTTTACGCCTGGTTCGTCGCGCGTCGTTTCGAGTGTAGTTCCTCGGAGGCGCGAAAGAAATGACGCTTCGGTGACGAATCGCGAGAAATGGCGTCCGAATGGAGCGGGATGGATGAATGCGCTCTTTTTATGCACGAAACTGCATCTTCGTAAGAAAAGGGGTTACATGCCCACTTATTCGCGCTATACTAGGCAAGTCCTTTAAGACGGTACAGAGAGACCGGCAAGGCCGCGCGCCAGGTGCCAGAACAAGCGCTTACATATGGCACCCACGAAGCCTTCGCCGTCCGGCCGAGGCATTTTTTATGCCTTCATGTCGGAAGGCGACCCAAGGTCAGTCTGTACGCACTCGCACGACGTGAAAGGAGAGTGTGTATGAAAGACACCTACCAGGTGAAATCCGTCGTCATGGATGACGCGGAAATCGAGCGTTCGCTTACGCGCATCGCCCATCAGATCCTGGAAGCGAACCACGGAGCCGACAACCTCGCGCTCGTGGGCATCGTCACGCGAGGCGACCTGCTCGCCAAGCGTTTGGTTGAGAAAATCGAGCAGATCGAGGGCACCAAGGTGCCGCTCGGAAGCCTCGACATCAGCTTCTACCGCGATGACTTCCTGACTAATTTCGCCCCCGAGATCCACGCCACGCACATCCCGTTCAACATCGACGGCAAAGACATCGTGCTCGTGGACGACGTTCTCTACACCGGCCGCACCATCCGCGCCGCGCTCGACGCGGTCATGGACCTCGGTCGCCCGAGCGTGATCCAGCTGGCGGTCCTGGTCGACCGCGGCCATCGCGAGCTCCCGATCCGCGCCGATTACGTGGGCAAGAACGTTCCGTCTTCCCGCGATGAGAACGTGCGCCTGTTCCTCGAAGAGGTCGACGGCGTTTCGGCAGTGGAGATTCTCGAGATGAAGCCGGGCGAGCGTGCCGGCTCCGCTCCCCTTGGAGGTGAATAAGGCGATGGCCTTCAATCATAAGCATCTTATCGACATCACGGAGTATTCCGACTCCGACATCATGGCCATTCTGGAAACCGCCAAGGCGTTTTCCGAGGTCAATCAGCGTGCGATCAAGAAGGTTCCCACGCTGAAGGGCAAGACGATCGTCAATATGTTCAACGAGCCCTCCACCCGCACGCGCAGCTCCTTCGAGCTGGCCGAAAAGCGCCTTTCCGCCGACAGCCTGAACTTCGGCGGCTCCTCGACGGCCACGGTGAAGGGCGAAAGCCTCATCGACACGGTCGCGACGCTCAACTCGTACAAGATCGACATGGTGGTCGTGCGCGACAAGCATGCGGGCGCTCCCCATATCATCTCCCAGCACACTCCCGCATGTGTCATCGATGCGGGCGACGGCAAGCACCAGCATCCCACCCAGGCCCTGCTCGACCTGTACACGATCTGGCAGCATAAGCAGTCCTTCGACGGACTCAAGGTCGGCATCGTCGGCGACATCGGACATTCCCGCGTTTGCGGCTCCCTCGTTCCCGCCCTCAAGATCATGGGCGCCGAGGTCACGCTGATCGGTCCCGGCACGCTGATGCCCGCACGTCCCGACGTCCTGGGCGCCGACCATGTGAGCGCCGACCTCGACGACGTCCTGCCCGAGCTCGACGTGGTCTACATGCTGCGCATCCAGCGCGAACGCCTCGAAGGCGCGCCGTTCCCGAGCCTGCGCGAGTACCACAATCTGTTCGGCCTCACCCAGAAGCGCGAAAAGCTCATGAAGCCCGACACGATCATCTGCCATCCCGGCCCGATCAACCGCGGCGTGGAATTCGACAGCTACATGGCCGACCATCCCGAGCGCTCGGTCATCCTTGAACAGGTCTACGCCGGCATCTGCGTGCGTATGGCTGCAATGTATCTGCTTTTGGGAGGTGCCGACAATGGCCTTGATTCTTAAAAACGCGAACGTCGTCGATCCGTCCGTCGAGCTCGACGGCATCATGGACGTCCTGATCGAAG
>USLD01000173.1 GCA_900555495.1 uncultured Slackia sp.
ATTCTGCTCGGCAACCGACGCCGTGATAGCCGCCACGTCGGACGTCGTCGCGCCGCCGATGAAACGCTCGCGCACGCATGCCGCGACGATTTCCAGCATGCCTTCGCGGATGAACAGCAGATTGCGCTCGAACGATCCCGCATTGCGGGCACGGGCGAAGCTGACGCGCAGCCCACGCTCGTCGAAAAACGGCTGACAGCAGGCGAACCATCCCCTGTTGCCGCGAGCGTCGTGCAGCGCGTTGAATTCCTTCATCAAAGCGTCGTCGCAATGCGCGACCCAGTACAGAAGCGGCGCGGAAGGGCTTGCGTTGAACAGCGTCGCAGGGCTGCCGAACTGCGATTTGACCGAGAATCCCATCCTGTTGACCAGGGCGTTGCGGCCGTCGCGCGTCTCGATGACGATATCGGCCTTGCCGCCGAACGTCTTATCGTGCCCCTGGACTCCGGGCGCCTTGGGATTGCGCACGCCGATCGAATCGACGAAATCGCACACCTCGACGGGAGCATGCATGGTTTTCGATCCGGCCGAAGACGACGTCAGCCGGTCGAACAGGATTCGGGCAGCTCGCTCGCAATCGGTCATGGAGACCGTCTGCACGGAGCCGCTCGGCTCCGCCGCGTCATCGACGCCGAACTCGCCTGCGGAATCGCCTTCGCAGGAAAAGAGCGACGCTTGATGCGCCGCGTCGCCCGAAACGTCGCGTCGCTTCGCCGCAGGCGCGGCCGCAGCACGCGCAACGTCGCCGCGACGCACCGTGACCGTTTCCGCCGCGGAATCGACCTCGTAAACGACAGGCTCGCCCGCCGCCTCGCACCGCAAGACTTTCGAAACCTCGAGAAACGAGTCCGTCTTGCAGTTCAGGTCGCTGTCGGCCGCATGGAGCCTTCCCGTGCCGAGCAAACGCAGGAACACGTAAAGCTCGGCCCATTCTCCCCTGTTGTATTCCTGGTCGTGAATGCGCTTGTCCATACGCGGATTCCTTCCCTGCGCGGCAGACGCTATTCCTGCGCCTCGAGCACTGCGCGGACTTCGCGCGCGATGGCCTCGATTACAGGCACGGTGACGCTGTTGCCGAGCTGCTTGTACAGATGGGTGTCGGAAAGCGGCAGCCTGTACGTATCGGGGAAGCCCTGCAGACGCGCCCATTCGCGCGGCGTGAGCTTGCGGATATCGGCATCGTTGATGCGGCCCTTGATCGCCGTCGTGGGCACCATGCTGTGCTCTCGATGGTCGGCGATCAGATTGCGTTCGCGGCCCATGCCGCCGCACACGATGGCGCCCGATTTGCCGTCAAGGGGACGCACCATGTAACCGAATCCGTTGCCGCGCGAGCGATGGCGCTGCTTATGGCGCTCGAGCGTCGCAAGGTACGTATCCGACAGATAATAACGCGACGGAATAGGCGCATCTTCCAGGATATCCGCCAGTACGACGCCCGCATCGGTCGGATCGGGGAAACGGAACGCCCCGGAATCGATGTCGTTGCGAAACGCCACGATATAAATGCGTTCGCGATTCTGCGCCACGCCGTAATCCTTGCTGTTCAAGACGGCGTCGTACACGGTGTAGCCGATCTGCTCCAACGCGCCCTTGATAACCTTGAGCGTGCGGCCCTTATCATGCATGACCAGGCCTTTTACATTTTCGCAGAAGATAACGCGCGGCTTATGGCGCTCGCAGATACGCAACACGTCGAAGAACAACGTGCCGCGGCTGCGGCCCTTGAAGTTATCGTCGAAGCCCATTTTCGAACCCGCGATGGAGAACGCCTGACACGGAAAACCCGCCAGGCAGATATCGAACGGCGGAATATCGTCGGCCGAAATCTGCGTGATATCCCCGTACACGTACGGCTCGGAGCACATAGGCTCTTTCGACGAGCACGGCGCCGACGGCGTATCGAAATTGGCCGCATAGGTCTTCACCGCATGTTCGTCGAACTCGCTCGCGAACACCGTTTCCACGCCGTCGCCGAACGCCGCCTCGAAGCCCATGCGAATGCCGCCGATGCCGGCGAAAAGATCGATCGTTTTCAAGGCCTTAGAACTCAAAGCGCTCCTTCCGATGGGCGGTCGGCATGATGGAAAACGCCGACGTGACAGGCCGGCGAGAAGACACGAACTATGTATTGTAATGCGTCGCAACGCACGATGAAACGAGAAGCGAGCCGCTTCGAAAAACAACCCGATACGATTCGCGACGCAAGAAAAAGAAAGCCCGCCTCCGAAGAAGCGGGCTTTCGAACCGACGTGAATAACGCGGTAAGCTTAGCGCTTGCTGAACTGCGGGCGCTTACGGGCCTTCTTGAGGCCGTACTTCTTGCGCTCGACCATACGAGCGTCACGAGTCAGGAAGCCAGCCTTCTTGAGCTCGGGACGGTACTCGCCAGCCTGGAGCAGCGCACGGCTGATGCCGTGACGCAGAGCGCCGGCCTGACCGGAAATGCCGCCGCCATTGCAGCGAGCGATGACGTCGAAGTGACCCTGGGTGTCGGTGACCTTGAACGGAGCCATGGCGTAGTTCACCAGAGCCTCGCGACCGAAGAACTCCTTCGCGTCGCGGCCGTTAACGGTGACCTTGCCGGTGCCGGGGACCAGGCGGACGCGAGCAACGGCGTTCTTACGACGGCCAGTGCCGTAATACAGAGCTTCAGCTGCCATTGTTAGTTCTCCTCCATCTTGATCTCACGGGGATTCTGAGCAGCATGCGGATGCTCAGAGCCGACGTACACCTTCAGCTTCTTGCCCTGGGCGCGACCAAGCGTGTTCTTGGGCAGCATGCCCTTGACGGCGTGCTCGATGACGCGCTCGGGATGCTTCTGCATAGCCTCGGCGAAGGTTTCCATCTTCAGGCCGCCGGGATAACCGGAGTGACGGTAGTATTCCTTGCTGGTGGCCTTGGTGCCCGTCATGCGGATCTTGTCAGCATTGAGAATGATGACGAAATCGCCGGTGTCGACATGGGGGGTGTACTGCGGCTTGTGCTTACCCTTCAGAATGTGGGCGGCTTTGGCAGCAACGCGACCCAGCACCTGGTCAGTGGCGTCAATGACGAACCACTCGCGCGCAACCTCCTGCGGCTTTGCGTAATACGTCTTCACTGTATCCTCCAATAGATTTCTTTTTGTTCTAGTTCAAAAGTGCTGGCAACAAGACTGCTCGGGTTCCTACGCCAAGCCGACGCTTCCGGATCTGGACTTCCATTCACGCCGTGTCCCGTTTTTGCGCAGCAAGTACGGGGCTTTTGAAAGCGAACTTTTACAGTATAAGAATCGATTTCGCCGCCGTCAATGATCCTTCATGAAAAATCGACTGCATTTTTCGGCTATGACGTGCGGTTTCTTTTAGTAACTAGGGCGCGTGCGCAACCGTTTCGGACAAGACCGCGACAAAAATGCAGACGCCGCATACGCATCTTTCGGCATACATAGAAGAGGAGACCGGGGGGTTGAACTGAACCCCTAATGTGCAAAGGACCCCTATAGTTGGACAGACAATGAACTG
>USLD01000174.1 GCA_900555495.1 uncultured Slackia sp.
TCGTCGACACGCTCAAGCGCCACACCGACGCCGAGGTCGACGTCATTGCCGACGCGCCGCGTCCCGTGCCCCTGAGCTACGAGTACGTGAAGACACCGCTCGAAGGCACGGTGGAGCTGGCTATTCGCGCAAAGGAGACGCCGCTCTACATCGTCCACTTCTCGCAGGATGCCGCGCTCGACACCGCGCAGTCGTTGGCGAGCTACGGCGTGGCCACCAAGGAGCAGCGCGAGGCGATCAAGCAGGCCATCAAGGGCGCTCGCTTCTCCACGGCGTTCGGCAAGACGCTCCAGCGCCTGCTAGGCTGCGGCGTGGGCGTGCATCACGCGGGCATGCTGCCGCGCTACCGTCTGCTTATGGAAAAGCTCGCCCAGCAGGGGCTTCTTCCCGTGATCTGCGGCACCGACACGCTAGGCGTGGGTATCAATGTGCCCATCCACACGGTCATTCTGACCGCGCTCACGAAGTTCGACGGTTTCAAGATGCGCAGGCTGCGCGCCCGCGAGTTCCATCAGATCGCCGGTCGCGCGGGCCGTTCGGGCTTCGATACCGAAGGCATGGTGATCGCCGAGGCGCCCGAGCATGAGATCGAGAACGCCAAGGCGCTGCAGAAGGCGGGCGACGACCCCAAGAAGCTGCGCAAGCTGAAGAAGAAAAAGCCGCCCGAGGGCTTCGTGAACTGGAACGAAGATACGTTCACGAAGCTGATCGACGCGGCCCCCGAAACGCTCAAGCCGCGCATGCGCATCACGCATTCCATGGTGCTCGCCGTGGTGTCGCGCGGCGGCGACGCCTTCGCGCGCGTGCGCAAGCTCATCGACGATTCGGCCCAGCCGCTCGAGGAGAAAGAGCAGCTCTACGTGCGCGCCGACGAGGTGTTCGCCACGCTGATCGACGCGGGCGTCGTTGAGAAGGTGGAAGCCGAAGACGGCGGCGTCGAGTATCGCGCCACGGTGGATATGCCGCAGGATTTCGCGCTCGACCAGCCGCTTTCGCCGTTCTTGCTGGCGGCGCTCGAGCTGCTCGATCCCGAGAGCGAGACCTATGCGCTCGACGTGATCTCCATGGTGGAGGCCACGCTGGAGAATCCGCGCCAGGTGTTGCGCGCTCAGGAGCGCAAGGCGCGCGAGAAGGCGGTGGCCGAGATGAAGGCCGACGGCGTCGATTACGAGGAGCGTCTCGACCGTATCGCCGACATCACGTATCCCAAGCCGCTCGAGGAGCTGCTCGACCAGGCGTTCGCCCAGTATTGCGAGGCGGTGCCGTGGGCGCGCGACTACGAGCTCGCGCCCAAATCGGTGCTGCGCGACATGCTGGAGACGGTGTCGGGCTTCAAGGAATACGTGGCACGCTACGGCATCGCCCGCAGCGAGGGTACGTTCTTGCGCTATCTGTCCGACGCCTATCGTGTGCTCGACCGCACGGTGCCGCAGGATAAGCGCGACGACCGTCTGAAGGACGTCATCGCGTGGCTGGGCCTCGTGGTGCGTTCGGTCGACTCGAGCCTCGTGGACGAATGGGAATCGGCGGGTTCGATGGAAGACGTCGCGGCGCCCACGGATGCCGACGCGGTGGTGCGCGACCGTCGCGGCCTGACTTTGCTGGTGAGGAATTCGCTGTTCAGGCGCGTGAGCCTGGCCGCGCGCGGCGATGTCGAGCAGCTCGGCGACATGGATATGGAATGGGGCTTCGGCGCTCGCCGCTGGCAGGAGGCGCTCGATGCGTTCTACGAGGTGCATGAAGAGCTGCTGCTCGACGCCGACGCCCGGTCGAACGCGTACTTCGTCCTGGACGAATCCGATGAGCGCTCGCAGCGCGTGTGGCACGTGCATCAGATTTTCCACGACGCCGACGGCGACAGCGATTTCGGCATCATGGCCGACGTGGATCTGGATGCCACGCAGGAAGCCGGCGAGGCGGTTCTGACGAACTACCGTGTTGGCTTTGCCGAAGACATTCTGGATTAAACGGTCCCTTGAAGGCTCCGAAACGAAAGAAGCCGCAGAACGGTCTGCGGCTTCTTTTGCGTTTCGGGGTCGTTCGCGCTAGGAAAGCGTTGTCAGGCGTCCCTGGTATCCGCAGGCGATGCGGGCGGGATGCCCCTCGCGCGCAACGACGGCGGTGAACCCTTGTTTCGCCAGGTCGTATTCATTGTTGTTTTCGGATATGTGCATGGCCGCCGCCGCTTCGAGGCGCGTGCTCAGAAGCGCAGCGAGTTCGTCTGCCGCCTGTTCGTTGGAAAGATGTCCCTCGTCGGATGCGATGCGTCGCTTGACCACGTAGGGGTAGGGGCCTTCGCGCAGCATGCGCGGGTCGTGGTTGCTTTCGAGCGCGAGCAGGCGCACGTCTTGCAGGTGCGCATGCGCGGCGTCGGTCACGATGCCCGAGTCGGTCATGAATCCTGCCGCGTCGCCGTCGGCCTCGAAGCGAAAGCCGAACGAGGCGGCCGCGTCGTGCGAGGTGGCGAAGGGGAAGATGCTCATGCCCGCCGCCGAGACGAGCGCCTCGGGCGCAAGTGCGTGGATGTCGCAGGTCTCTTCTATTTCTTGAAGGGGCTTGCTCGCCCTCAGCGTGGCGGGTGCGGCATAGATTGCGGGGCGGCGGCCCAGCTTCGCCAAGCCGTGCATGGTCACGCCGATGCCTTTGGTGTGGTCGCCGTGCTCGTGCGTGATCAGCACGGCATCGAGCTTGGCGGGGTCGAAGCCTGCTTCGTCGCAGCGGGCGAAGAAGTCGCGCTTGCAGATGCCGCAGTCGATCAGCACGCCGCGTCCGGTGGCGGCGTTTTCGACGACGGTGGCATTGCCGCGGCTTCCGCTGGCAAGGATATGGAACTTAAGCATGAAGACGTTCCTGACCGCGTCGCGGGCTAGTTGCCCATCGAGAACACGAGGACGCCCGTCTGGCCCAGGCCGATGACGCACATGGCCACGCCGACGATGCCCAGGATGAGGCCCGCGGTGGATGCGTTGTTGCCGTTGGTGCCGGTGATCGATTTATGCGCGCGCGATGCGGCGATGGCGGCGAGGCCCATGATGAGGGCGAACGGGATGCCCGCCAGGCCGAAAAGCGTTCCTTCGATGGCGGCGATGATGCCCATGACCAGCGACGCGGTGCCGCAGCTGTTCTGGTTCGCGCCCGTCTTGGTGCGTCTCCACAGAACGATTCCCGCGATGAGGCCGCCGACGAACAGGGCGATGGCGGGCGTTGCGGCGACGAGGATTTCGGACAGGTCGAGGCCGAAGATTTGCATGAGGGTCCTTTCGAGAGGCGTTCGTATTCCATCCAGTATAGGCCATCGCGGCGCGCGGGCGGACCGCTGCAGGTTACAGCAGCATGACGGCGACGATGACGATGACCGAGAACAGGGCCGCGATCAGCCCGAACAGACCCAGGGCGAATCCCGTGCGGTAGACGTTGCTGCGTGCGGCGGTACGTTTGCGGTAGGTGCTCGATTTCATCAGGGCCCCTATGCCGAGGGCCGCCGCG
>USLD01000175.1 GCA_900555495.1 uncultured Slackia sp.
AGCGTCGGCCAGAAGGTCTCGGCGGGTCAGCAGATCATGGTTTCCGGCAATACGGGCTTTTCCACCGGCGCCCATCTGCACTTCCAGATCAATGTGAACTCCCCGAACGGAGTCACGGGCACGGCGGTCAATCCCACGGCGTATTTCGGCTGGTAACGACATACGTACCTCAGAGGGCGGCCTCATGCGGGCCGCCTCTTTTTCGATAGGAGCATCAATGGAATGCAAAGCTTGCGCCGGCGTGCGGGAATATCCCGGCGATCCGGCGCGAACCGCCGCGGTGATCCTCGAAGTCGAAGAGGATTCCCCCGCCTACGATGCGGGTTTCGAGCCGGGCTGCAAAATCTGCGCGGTCGACGGCCATCCCTTGCGCGACGTCATCGACTGGCAGTGGTATAGCGCCGACGACGAAATCGAGCTTTCCTATATCGACCTCGACGGCGAAAGCGGCACCGTCGTCCTCGAGCGCGAAGAGGGGGAGAACTGGGGCATCACGTTCGACGGCGCGGTGTTCGACGGCATCCGCACATGCCGCAACGCGTGCGTGTTCTGCTTCATGCGCCAGCTTCCCGAGGAATCGCGCGACACGCTCGTGTTGCGCGACGACGATTGGCGCTTGAGCTTTCTGCAAGGCAACTTCGTCACATTGACCAACCTGAGCGAGGAAGACGCCGAGCTCATCATCGAGCGCCAGGTGTCGCCTCTGCGCGTTTCCTTGCACGCCATCACGCCTGAGCTGCGCAAGAAGATGATCGGCAAGCATGCTCCGCACGGAGTCGCGATGCTCGAGCGCCTGCTGGAAGGCGGCATCGAGGTGCATGCCCAGATCGTGCTTGTTCCCGGCATCAACGACGGCGACGAGTTGAAAAAGACGCTCGCATGGGCGTATACGCATCAGGGCATCGAAAACGTCGGTATCGTGCCGCTCGGGTTCACCAAGCATCAGACGCGTTTCGAGAAAAGCTTCAACGACCCCGACGATGCCCGCGCGGTGGTCGAGGCGGTCGAGCCTTTCCAGCGCTACGCCTTGGAAGAGCGCGGCCATCCGTGGGTGCATCTGGCCGACGAGTTCTACTGCAATGCCTATCCCGGCGATGTGCTGGCTCATATTCCGCCGGCGTCTCATTACGGCGATTTCTCCATGTTCGAAGACGGCATCGGCATCGTGAGAAGCCAGATCATGGAATGGGACGACGCTGCCGAAGGCATCGCGCATTTGGCGAAGGTGCTCGAGGAATACGACGCGCACGTCTATTACGCCCTCGGCGAAGCGCAGCGCGATTGCATGGCGGCCATGATGGACGAAAGCGAGCTTGCCGGCCGCCTGATTCCGCTGCTCGTGAAAAACGAGTATTTCGGCGGAAACGTCGACGTGACGGGCCTTCTGTGCGGCTGCGATGTGGCGCATGCCATACGTGGGGTCTCGGCGCATGATTACGTGGTGCTGCCGCGTATCATGTTCAACGCCGACGGCTACACGCTCGATGATATGACCGTGGATGACATTCGCGATACCGCGGGCATTCCCGTGACCGTGGTATCCTGTAGCGTGCCCGAGTTCATCGAGCAGATCGAAGAACTGGTAGCGGGCTAGCGTTTTCGCGAATTCGGACGGTGCGCGTTCGCGCACGGATATATAAGAAGGAAATGATTATGGCACTACCTATCGTCGCCGTCGTCGGACGGCCGAACGTCGGCAAATCCACGTTCGTCAACCGCATCGTGGGCGGACAAGACGCCATCGTGCACGAGATGCGCGGCGTCACGCGCGACCGCTCGTATCATGAAGCCGATTGGAACGGCGTCCACTTCACGCTGATCGATACCGGCGGCATCGAAATGGGCAACGACGACGCCTTTCAGGAATCCATCCGCAACCAGGCCGTCATGGCCACGCAGGAAGCCGACGCCGTGGTGTTCCTGGTCGACGGCCGCACGGGCGCCGCGCCCGACGACCTCGAGGTCGCGCGCATCCTGAAGCGCAGCGGCAAGCCTGTCGTGCTGGCTGTGAACAAGATGGACGCCCCTGGCAAAGAAGACGGCCTGTGGGAGTTCTACAGCCTCGGTCTGGGCGATCCCTGGCCGATCTCTTCGATTCACGGCCACGGCACGGGCGATCTGCTCGACGAGGTCGTCGGCTACATCAAAGACATCCCCGTCGAGGAAGAGGAGGATGTCGATTCGGTCAACATCGGCCGTCCGAACGCGGGCAAGAGCTCGCTGACCAACAAGCTGATCGGCCGCGAGCGCGCCATCGTCAGCGACGTGGCGGGCACCACGCGCGACGCCGTGGACACCACGGTCGAGCATGACGGCAAGTTCTACACGATCGTCGATACGGCCGGCCTGCGCAAGAAGAGCAAGATCGACGAGGACGTCGAATATTACAGCTTCGTGCGCGCCATGCGCGCGATCGACCGCGCCGACGTGGCCATCCTGGTCATCGATGCGACGATCGGTCTGACCGACCAGGACCAGCGCGTCGCGGGCTTCGCTGCCGAGCGCGGCTGCGCCATGATCGTCCTCATGAACAAACGCGATATCGTCGAAAGCGGCGAAGTGCTCGATGAGCTGCGCGAGACCATCGGCGACCGTTTGATGTTCGTCGGCTATGCGCCCGTCATCAGCATTTCCGCCCTGACGGGCAAGGGCGTTTCCCGCATCTGGGAAGCGGTCGACGCAGCCTACGAGAATTATTCCTCCCAGGTTTCGACGAGCAAGCTCAACGCATGGCTGCAGCATATTCGCGAGTTCGGCCACACGGTGTCGCAGGGCAAGAAGGTGCTCAAGATGAAGTACGTCACCCAGACGCGCACCTGCCCGCCCGAATTCACGTTCTTCGTCAACCATCCCGAGTTGATCAACGACAACTACCAGCGATTCCTCGAGAATCGTCTGCGTCAGGCGTTCGATCTTTCGGGCACGCCCATTCGCTTCAAGTTCAAGAAGAAGGATTAACCCGCCATGCTCGAGATAGCGGTAGCCCTCGGCGTATTCGCCGCAACCTTTCTGCTAGGGTCGATTCCTTGGGGCCTCATTATCTCCAAGACCGTATACCACACCGACATCCGCGAGCACGGATCGGGCAACATCGGCACCACGAACGCCATGCGCACGATGGGCAAGGCGGGCGGCATCGCCGTGTTCCTGCTCGATTTCGGCAAAGGATTGCTTTCGGGAGGTATCGCGCTCGCGGCGCTTTGGTTTCTCGTGCCCAGGGGCGGGCTTTCGCCTGACGCCTTGATTCGCTATGAGACCATGTGCGCCATTGCGACTACGGGGTGCACGCTTGGGCATATTTTCAGTCCCTGGCTGCATTTCCACGGCGGCAAGGGCATCGCGGTGGCCATCGGTGCGCTGTGCGTCGCGTTCGGGCCGGTGGGAGCGTTCGTCGAAGTGTTCTGCATTTTCGTTCCCCTGGTTTTGATTACCCGGTACGTGTCCGTGGGATCGATCGCATCTGC
>USLD01000176.1 GCA_900555495.1 uncultured Slackia sp.
CATGGCCCGCCGCCTCGGCGCCGGAAACACTCACTTCGCCATCGCCCATCACGGCATGCATGTCGCCGCAACCGAACAATGCGCCGTCGACGGCCACCGGGAAATACAGCGTGGCTCCGGGAGCGACCTTGGTGTTGTCCATGTTGCCGCCGTGAGCACCCGGCGTTCCGCAATTGACGGCCTCGCCCGCGGGAGCGACGCCGATCACGCCGATCATCGGGGTCAGCGGCAGACGCACTTTTTCGTCCCACACCAACTCGTCGCCTTCGATGCGGCACAGTCGCGTGCTCCAGCATTCCAGCTTATCGCCGTAAACGCCTTCGTCTTTTCCGGTGCAGCTGGCGGTCTGGCCGTCGAATTCGATCGCATCGATGCTCACCTTGAGCGCTCCGCCCGCCACGGCGCCTTCCACATACACCGGGCCGGTCGCAGGGTTGATCGCATCCCAGTCGATCGAATCCAGTTCGTCCTCGGGCGTGCGAACCTGATTGCCGAAGCAATCTTTCGTTCGAATGCGCACCGTATCGCCCGATTTCACCGTGAGCACGGGTTCCAGGTCCTTCGAAAACGCGTAAAGAACCTTGTCGTCGGAAAGCTCGATCATGGGGCCTGCCTCCATTCCGTCGTGAAAACACTTTCGCCCATCATACCCGCAAAGCACAGCGACGCAACACGGCGCATCCCGCCAAGGCGCCGGCAAGGCATGCGAAGACCGTGCGCTTCGCCTTTTATGGGCGCTCCTTGAAAAAATGGCCTAAAATCAGGTGTTCGGCGCGATATCGAAGCGCGCCCCTATCGCCCCATCCGCGCCGCAGGGCGCGTCACGAAAGCAGGAAAGCCCATGCATCATCGCGACATGCGCCCCATCGCAGACGGCACGAAAACCGCCGCCTTTTCAAACCGACTCTCGCTCATCGTAAGAAACACCTCGCTCGTTTTGCTGACGTGCTGCGTTCTGGCGGTCGTCTTCGTAGCGCCCTTCGTGCAGTATGCGTCGAAACACTATTACTTGGTCGAATGGAACTGGGTCTTGGTCCCCGCGGCCCTCATCGCGATCGCCGGCATCGCCTTCGTCATAGGACGATGGCCCGCAAGCGCTCGACCGCATCGCTCGCGCATCTTCGAGACCTTCGTCGCCGCCGCGACCGTGACGACCCTCGTCCTGCAGGGACTTATCGTGTCGGGCGCGTGGTTCGTCACCGACTGGGACTGCGGCACGATCGCGATGAACGACCCTGCAGATATCGTGGACTACCTATCCGTCTACCCCAACCAGCTTTTCCTCGTGGGCCTCTTCTCGTGGATGCGCCAGGCGGCCGCGTTGTTCGGCATCGAGCCCTACCTGGTCATGGCATACGGCGGATGCATCTGCGTGACCGTCTCGGCATGCCTCGCCTCCTTCGTCGCCCGTAAGCTCTTCGGCAAACGCGCGGCGATCGTCGCGAGCACGGTGCTGTTCGTATTCTGCGGGCTTTCCCCGTGGATTCTGGTGCCTTACTCCGACACCTACGGAATGCTCGCGCCCACGGCGATCCTGTTCGCGTACGTCTGCATGAAAGACGCGCGCATGAAAACGGCCGTGATCGCCGCCGCATTCGGCATCGGCTATTGCATCAAGCCCACGACGATTTTCGCCGTGCTGGCGATTCTTTGCATCGAAGGATGCCGCCTCGTCCACAGGCTCGCCACGGACCGCGCGTCGCTGAGCTTGAAACGCGGCATCATGGGCGTCGGCGCCGCGGCACTCGGCAGCCTGCTGGCGTTCGGCCTGATCGCGGCTGCGGAAAAGGACCTTCCCGAACTCGACGAGAACAGGGCGTACAGCGCGGCCCATTACCTCATGCTCGGCCTGAACGCCCAGACCTACGGCGTCTGGTCGCAAGGCGACGTCGAATATTCCTCGTCGTTCGCCACGCCCGAAGAGCGGCGCGCAGGCAATATCGAAGAATGGAAGAACCGCGTGCACGAGCTAGGTATCGACGGCGCTGCGAAGCTCTACGCCAAGAAGGTGATCCGCTCGTATTCCGACGGCGCGTTCGCCTGGGAGGAAGCGGGCACGTTCTATGCCGACGTGCGCGGCGAAAACGACGCGCTGAAGGCCTGGTGGGGCATCGGCGACAAGGGCGACAACGTCGCCTTCCGCGTGGCGTCCCAGATCGTATGGTTCGCCGTGCTGATCGGCGTCGTGCTGCTGCTCTTTTCCAGGAAGTCGACGCGCGCGGAGGCAGCCATGGCATTCGCCCTGGTCATGCTGACGTGCTTCCTTGCCGTCTTCGAATGCAACGCCCGCTATCTGTTCTTGTACCTGCCCTACTACATCGTGCTGGCATCGGGCGGATGGCTCGCCGCATCGCGCCTCCTGCCCTGCAAGGACGCGAAGCGCCGCTAGGCTTCGTCCGCGCGCGGCACGTCGTCGAAGCCCGTATGCTGCGACACGATGAAGCGCGGGCGATGCTTGGTTTCGAGGTAGGTCTTGCCGACATACTCGCCGATCACGCCGATGCTGAGAAGCTGCACGCCGCTCAGCAGGCACAGCACGCACACCAAACTCGCCCAGCCCGCGACGGAATTGCCCATCAAAGCCGTGACGATCGCCCAGATAACGCCGATGAAGCTGACGATCGATACCGTGATGCCGAGCAGCGTGATCAATCGAATGGGCTTCACGGAAAGGCTCGTGATGCCGTCCACCGCAAGCGCGATCATCTTACGCAGCGGGTAGTGGCTCTCGCCCGCCACGCGCTCGTGATAGACGCTCGTCGAATTGAACCCGACCAGCGGCACCATGCCGCGCAAAAACAAGTTCACTTCCTCGAACTGCGAAAGGGCGTCGAGCACCTTGTTGCTGAGCAGGCGGTAATCGGCATGGTTGTACACCGTTTCGGCGCCCATGCTGGAAAGAAGCTTGTAGAACGCCTGGGCGCTGCCGCGCTTGAACGCGGTATCGGTCTTGCGGCTCGAGCGGACGCCGTAGACCACCTCGGCGCCTGCGCGGTAGGCCTCGACCATCTTGTTCATGGCGTCGATGTCGTCCTGGCCGTCGCAGTCGATGCTGATGGATATGTCGCACTTCCCGCGCACTTCCATCAGACCCGCGAGCAGCGCATTCTGGTGGCCGCGGTTGCGTGAAAGCTTGATACCGCGGAACACTCCCCCGTCGGCCGCCAGGCCCTCGATCACGCTCCACGTGGCGTCGGAGCTTCCGTCGTCGACGAACAACACGTAGCTTCGCGCGGAAACCATCCCCAAGCCCACAAGCTCTTCGATTTTGGCCTCGAACGCCGGAGACGTGGCGGGAAGCACCTCGGCCTCGTTGAAACACGGGATGACGATCGCCAGAACGGGCGCTTGCTCCATTGACACTCCTCGAGAAAAGACATACAGCGAAGCGTCCGTGGGCGCCCGCCGTCCGATTGCTTGGAATAGCCCGCCGCGCAGCCTTGGGGCGCGACGAGCGA
>USLD01000177.1 GCA_900555495.1 uncultured Slackia sp.
CGGCGCCACGCGACGCCGATCACGGCCGACAACGCGACCGCGACGCCCGCGAGCGCCTGAATCGTATAGGTCATGACGGAAGGGTCCACGTAGGCGTACGCAGGGCGGGCGAAGCCCGCGGCGATCATGAGGGCGATGGTAAGCGCGACGAGGACGTCTCCCGCCGCAAGCGCCGCCGAGACGCGGCGTTTTTTCGCGTTAGCGGCCATTGCGGCCCCCTTTCTCCCGAAAAGCCTGCTTCTCGAGCACGCGCTCGAGAAGGTACGACCCCGCGACTTCGCCGCCGCGGCCCACGTTGTAAATCATCGCGGAACGCACGTCGGCGATGGCGTCGCGCCACGCCTCCGGATGCGCGACCATCTCGTCGACCGTATCCCCCAGCCCGGCCAAAGCGTCCATCGAAACCGAACGGCCGATGCCGTTGCGCAGCGAGATATCGGTCGGCTCGATGCCGAGCTCCTGCCATTGCGGATTGCAGGTCTTCATGGGCGTATCCACGAACACGCAGGGCTTAAGCGTCGCGAATGCGAATTCGCACGATATGGACGACCAGTCGGTGATCAGCACGTCGGCATCGTAGATGGAATCGGACGAGCTGAAATCCTGTTCGAAATGGAGCTCGTCGTCGGAATAGGCCGCATAGCGTTCCTGCAGCGATTCCCAACGGGCGCGATAGCGCTTCGTGTACTCGGGGTGCGGGCGCACGACAACGCGGTAGCCGCGGCCGAGCAGCGGCTCGATCACATCGTCGGCACAGGTATCGAGGATGCAATCCTCCTGCCACGAAGGAGCGAGCAGCACCACGGGCCGCGCATGCGCGGACTTCTTGCGGCCCGCATAGCCTGCGATCTGGCGATCGAGCAGGTCGTAGCCGCATTCGACGAGCGCGCGCGGCCTGATATCGCGCAGCTCGGCCATGCGCTCGAGCTCGCGCTTCTGATGGGGGCCGACGCACAGAACGGCATCGTAGTGGTCGAGCGCCTCGCGCGACGACACCAGATGCACCGACGTCATGTGGTGGAACAAATAAACGTATTCGATGTCTTTGCGCACGTAGGAGCGCTTGAGATAGAAGTTCTCCAAATCGTCGAGCGTTGCCACGGCGACGTCGCAATCAAGCTTCATCATCAGCGTGATCAAGCGACGGTCTCCGATGTAGTACGGCATGAGGCGCGGGTTCTCCTCATGCAAGGCGAACACCTGGTCGTTCGGATCGCTCGTCACGTAATGGACCGTCATATCCGAATGCTCGAGCAACCATTCGATGGCGCCCTGGAAATACTTGTAGAAGCCGCTGCGCTCAGAATAGAACACGATATGCTTGTCGACAACGTTCATGAAGCGGCGATAATCGCGCTTCTCTCGCTTGGCAAGCGGGTCGCGGCGATACCACGGCGTCTTGCGGGCCGCAAAAGCATTGAGCGCTTCGAGTTCGACGCGACTGTGCGCGAGCTCGGCGTAGTCGATGTATTTCGCGGGACGGATGAACAGATTGCACAGCGCTTGGATGGCGATAGACATCAGATTCGAGCAGATCCAGTAGAAGGCCATGCCGGCCGCCACATAGATGCCCAGCACGAACGAAAGCGCGATGGAAAGCCCGTTGGTGGTGTTCTTCTCCATCGCGGACTGTTCGCGCTGCAAGGGATTGATCCTGTTCTGCGCGAAGCCCATGACCACGGCCGACAACGCCGCGAGGACAGGCATCGCCCACGAAAGACCGCCGTCCTCGGCGGGCACCATACCGAGGAATTCGGTGCCGGGCGCGCCGTTGTCGGTGATGCCGTGGATCACTTCGACCAAGCCGAACAGCACGAGAATCTGCACGGCAAGCGGCACGAGCGAAAGCAGCGGATGATAATGGTGCTTCTTGTTGAGCTCGGTCTGTTTCTCGCCGATGGTTTCCGCATCGCCGAAATACTTCACCTTGATGCGGTTGAGATCGGGCATGAGCTTCACCATCACGATGCTGTTCCACTGGCACCACAGCGACAGCGGCATAAGCGCGATCTTGATGATAACGGTGAACAGCAGGATCGCGATCCACCAGTTGCCCGTCAAATCGTAACAAGGCTGCACGATATAGGAGAAAACGTGCGCTAGCGCTTCAAGCATGATTCGTCTTCTTTCATCCCGGCCCGCGCGGATCAGGCCGCGCGGCGCGTCGATCGTCGGTTACGAAATGTCAGGCTTCTTTGCGCGCCGCGATACGGTTCGCGATCGCGTCGAAGACCGCTTTGGCCCCCTTGACGGCCGTCGAATCGATAAGCCAAGCCGCGCCGAGCGAGAGCGCGAAGGCGGCGGCGGTCAGGAGCACGTGCACGCCCATCGTCGAAAAGCCCTGATCGAACATGAAGAACTTCTGAATGGCCAGAAGCACCATCATATGGCAGAGATAGATTCCGAACGAATGTTTCGCCACGAACGAAACGAACGAGAACTTCGGCATCTTCTCGCCCAGGTCGAGCAAGGCGAGATAGAGCCCCACCGCCATCACGGTATAGAGGGGCGACGTCTCGTAGGCGTACTGAGCGAAGCCCGCATACTGCACCGCCACGTTCAGCACGAAGCAGACCAGGCCCGCCCACTTCAGCGCCCTTCGCACCTTGAGGTCGGCGGCGAAACGCTCGACGAGCACGCCCAGGCAGAACGCGAACCCGAAGCCGCTGAACAGGTACCCCCACGAAAAGCCGATGCTCGCGTTGTCGAGCACGGTCAGAATCGTGTTGAACCCGATGCCGATGCCGATGAACAGCTTCACTTCGAAATCGGACATGCCGTCGAAAGCGCGCGCCAGAAACGGCGACACCAGCAGAAAGCCGAACAGCGTGAACACGAACCAATACTCGATGCTCGCGAAATCGCTCAACGACCCCCTGACGAAATACGACGCAGCCGCACCCAAGCCCGGCCAATCGCCCCACAAGTCGTAAACCGTGCGAATGAGGAAATACACCAGGACGGGCACGAGGATGTTGCGCACCTTGCTGCGGTAGAACTTCTTGATCGCGGCATCCCCCTCGCGCACGCGCAGATTGAATTTGCCCGACATCATGAAGAACAGCGCGTTGCCCGAGAAGAACAACGTGCCGCAGGCGAGAAACCACAGGTACCCGATGTCGGTGCCCGTATCGAGCACCACGCGGCAATGAACCGCCACGACGAAGAAGATGGCGACGGCCCGTACCAGGTCGTATCCGAAAATGCGCGCTTGCGCCATGCGTTGTCCTCCTTATGGAAAGTCGTATGAACAGTTGAACGCCCGCCTTCCTGCGAAAGCGAGGAAGGCGGGCGAAAGATGGGGCGGCGAGCAGGCGCCGCAAGCGCCGGACGCAAGAAAAACGTCCGCGCGGCGTTTATTCCAGATTCGAGAGCAAGAGCTCTTCGAGAGAATCAGCGAG
>USLD01000178.1 GCA_900555495.1 uncultured Slackia sp.
GGCATAAAATTATACTTATTATCCGAATGTTTTTTATAATTTGGTTTTTAAGTAAACTTCTGTTATAATATTTTTACACATATGGATCAAAATATACAAATAACTATCGGGGAGTAGCGAAAACAAATAGCCATGATTGCAGATGAGAAATCGCCTGCGCGAATTTCTCATCGCAACTTCACGACAAAGTCGCTCAGAAATGAGGATTATTATGAAAAAAATTATGATTGCATCGGATATTCACGGATCGGCGTATTGGTGCGGCGCATTGATGAAACGCATCGAGGACGAGGCGCCCGACAAGGTGATACTTTTGGGAGATCTGCTCAACCACGGGCCGCGCAATCCCCTGCCCGACGGCTACGCGCCGCAGAAGGTGGCAGAGATGCTCAACGGCATTGCCAAGCGAGTCGTGGCGGTGCGCGGCAATTGCGACTCGGAAGTCGACCAGATGCTGCTTGATTTTCCTTGCATGGGCGATTACGCCTTGGCGCTGGATGGCGGGCGTACTTTGTTCGCGACGCACGGACACGTGTTCGGCCCCGATAAGGTACCGCCCCTGCCTATCGGCTCCGTGGTATTGTCGGGCCATACGCACATCAAGACGAACGACGAAAAAGACGGCCTGCTATTCGCAAATCCGGGAAGCGTGTCGATTCCCAAAGATGGATCGCACAGCTACGGCGTCTATGAGGACGGGGCGTTTCGGACAGTCGAATTGCTTGGCGAGTAACGAGCGTGCCGTTCGCTCGGAATGCCGCAGAAAAAAGGGGCGGCCAGAGCAAGCGACCGCTTTTCGAATCGCATGCGTTTGTTCGCGAAGCGGATACGCCTTCGAGACGACGCCTGCATGCGAGCAACGCATCATGCGTCTATGAAAAGGGAGGGGCCTCAGCCCCTCCCTTTCGCTTGAATATATGTCGATGCCGAAGCTAGCCGACGACGAACATGACCATGAATGCGGCGGCAGCGATCCACATGAGCGGCTTGACTTCGCAAGCCTTGCCTTGCACCACTTTGATGATGCAGTAGGAGATGAAGCCGAAACCGATGCCGTTGGTGATCGAGTAAGTCAACGGAATGCCGAGGATCGTGATGAACGCGGGGAACGCGTGCTCGATCTTGGACCAGTCGATGCTCGTCACGTCGGAAAGCATCAGATAGCCGACGACGACCAGCGCGCCGCACGTCGCCGAGGCGGACACCATGCCGATGACCGGCGCGAAGAACGCGAAGACGACGAAGAGGACGCCGACCACGATGTTGGAAAGGCCGGTGCGGGCGCCCGCGGCGGCGCCGGAGGTGGACTCGACGAAGCTCGTGATGGAGCTGGCGCCGAAAAAGCCGCCTGCGGCCGCGGCGACCGAGTCGACGGCCAGGATGGGCTGGATGTCTTCGACGTTGCCGTCTTTATCGACGAACTTGCCCTGCTCGCCTACGGCCACCACGGTACCCATGGTGTCGAAGAAGTCGCTCATCAGGAGAGAGAAGACGAACAGAAGCAGCGCGGGCTGCAGGAACACCTGGACGATAGCCATCGTGTCGGTGCCGGGAACCGTCTGGAAGGGCGCGGCGAAGGCGGAGAAATCGAGACCGAAGTTCCATTCGGACGGCAACGGCGTCACGCCCATGGGAATACCGACGATCGTGGCGACCACGATCGAGATGAGCAGGCCGCCCTTCACATTGAGGGCCTGCAGCACGACGGCCAGAAGGATGGAGATGAGAGAAACGAGGACGATCGGGGACGAGAGGTCGCCGAATGCCAGGATGGTCGCCTCGTCGGGAACGATCAGGCCGCCGCCTTTCAGGCCGATGAAGGCGATGAACAAGCCGATGCCGATGCCGATCGCGTGGCGCAGGCTTGCGGGGATGGCGTCCATGATGGCTTTGCGCAGGCCGCACAGAACCAGAACCAGGATGACGATGCCTTCGAGGAAGACGATAGCCATGGCGACGCGCCAGTCGACTGCGGTTTCGCCTAGGCACAACGTGTAGGCCACGATCGCGTTGATGCCCATGCCCGAAGCGAGGGCGATCGGCCTGTTGGCGATAAGGCCCATGGCTACGGTCATGACGGCGGCACCGAGGCAGGTGGCCGTCAGCGCGGCATCGAACGGAATGCCCGCTGCCTCCAGAAGGGACGGATTGACGGCGATGATGTAGGCCATGGCCAGAAAGGTCGTCAAGCCGCCGATGATTTCGTTTCCGATCGTCGAATTGCGTTCGGAAATCTTAAAGAACTTATCCACCGAGAAAGTCCTCCTTCGATTCGTGGATATGCGACAGTGCCCTTCGTATGAGAAAGGTAACGGAATTCTAACATCTCGATCTTTTCCGCGACATCTCGACCCCGCTATTTTCGATGGATATCGGTATCGGGAGGTGCTTTCGTCGAAATGCGGCTTTTTTCGACGATGTCTTCGCGCTGTTTTAGAACAACCATCATTCATCTGGGCTTTTATCGGATTACTTCATTTGCATGACAACGTACATGACCAATTAAGACCGAAATAGTCCATTTGCACGATACCCTGCACGACCTATTGGGCTATGGTGAGGCTTGTCGATTCGCTCGCGGCTTTCACAGATAAACGCGTCGCGGGCACATCTGCCGATTTCCATCAATTAGGAGGCATTCATGAAAATCTTCGGTCTCGGCATGCCGGAACTTCTCATCATCCTCGGCGTCGCGCTTCTGATCTTCGGACCCAAGCACCTTCCCAAGCTCGGCAGCGCCCTGGGCAAGACGATCAAGAATCTGCGCGACGGATTCAATTCCGGTGACGGCATGATCAAGAAGACGGCCGAAGAGGAAGAAGACGAGTCCGCCCCCAAGCGCAAGAAGAAGGCCGTCAAACGTATCGAAGCCGCCAAGGAAGACGTCGTGGTCGAAGAAGAATCGGCCGTCGCGGCGTCATAGTCCCTATCGTCCTAGTTCCTGTACAGAAATACGATCGAAGCCCCGCAGAGCGTTTCCGCGGGGCTTCCTCTTTTCCAGGGCGCGTTTGCTATGATGGTGATTCGACAAAGGAGCACCGAGTGAGCGAATCGACAACCCCCTCCCATAACGCACCGTCCCTGCGGCGCATTCTGGGATTTTCATGCTATCAAGGCTTCATCTACGCCGTCTTCTACATGGGTGCGAATAAGGCGCTCGTCCTCGGCGGCGTCGCGATCGAGCGCGCCGACCTTTTAGCGACGCTGCTCGGCATGGTGATCGCATTCTGCGCCATGACGGCTCTCCCGCGTCTTGCGGGGAAAATCCTCGCCAGCGACGCGGCGATCGCGACTTGCGCGGGCATGCTGACGGCAGGGGCGTTCGCGCCGCGTCTGTCAGGCTCGCTCGATATCGCCGGCGTCGGCTTGGAAGCGTTTCTCGTG
>USLD01000179.1 GCA_900555495.1 uncultured Slackia sp.
ATGGTCTGGATGGCCTCGTCCCAGCTGATCTGCTCGAACTTGCCTTCGCCGCGCTCGCCGACGCGACGCATGGGGTACTGCAGGCGCTCGGCGCTGTAAACGCGCGCTGGATGAGAAAGGCCCTTGGGGCAGATGCGCTTGAAGCACGGCTCATTGGGCATCTCTCCAGCCGTGGTGCGCACGATCTGGCCGTCGCGCACATGCACGTTGAGATAGCATCCCTGAATGCACTGGGAACGGCAGGCGCCCGAGAAGATCTGCTCCTGGCCCGCCTTCGAGGCCGTCTCGCTCGCAGCGTTCAGAACGTCGTCGCTTGCCGAGCATCCGGTCAAAGCGCCAGCGGCACCCAAGATGGCCGCACCCTTGATGAACGAACGGCGCGAGAATCCGTGCTGCTCGCACTCGTTGATTGCTTTATTGGTCATTTTCTTCCCCCTCTTAAAGCATGCAGGCGGCATAGAACGCATAACGTGCGACAGCCACGGCTACGAACAGGCACACGAATTCGGCCCATGCGGCAACTTTGCCGGTCAACTTGCCCATGCGGGCGGCGAGAATCGCGCCGATGCCGACGGCGGCGATCACAGCCGACACCGCGAACGGAACGAAGCTCAACCCGATGCTGGAGAAATGCACGGCTTCGGCCACGAACGACACGAGGGCAAGCGCCCCAAGCGCGATGCGAACATTGGCAAACGTCGTCTGCTTGGAGGCGTCGTCGGCCTCCTTTTCATCCTTTCCGGAAAGCACGCCGCCGAGCAGGAAGGCAAGAGCGGCTCCCATGGCAAGATCGCCGAAGACGAACAGCAAGAAGGTAGTCCACGAAGCCCATGCGGGAACGGCCAGCGACACGAAATAGCCGTTGCCCATGACGACCATCAGGATGAGCGCGAACACGGCGCCGACGATGCGCAGCGCGCGCGGGCAGTCGCCCTTGAACTTAACGAGCAGCGTATCGGCCAAAAGGACGATGCCGAACGCCATGGACAGGTATGCCTCCTGCGCGATTGCGGCAGTCGAATGCGTCAACGCAATCAGCATGCGCTCGGGACGACCCAGATGCAAGGGAAGCCCCAGCAGGCCGACCGCGAGCAGAATCATGCATGCGAGCGGGAACAGCCATGCACGCTTCGACGCTTTCGCCACCGGGAAGACGGCGTTTACCGCATAGGCGCCGGCACCTAGGCCCGCCAATGTGGTGAAACAGAACAACGGAAACTCAGAAATCATTGCAACACCTCGCCATAAACCTCGAATGTCGAGCGGCAGGACGCGCAGACATGCGCCGCCCCCTCGACGACCTCCTCCTTCGCGCGCCCTGCTTCGATGCGCGCGTCAAACGGACAATCGCAACCCCTCCCGCAACTGGCACATTGCGAACTCCCGTTTAATGATGTCATAGTATAGCGATTCACCGATTCGGTCAAGCAGTGGTATTCGGCGCAACGCAGGAGAAGCGCCCTTCTTAAACACAATGCCATCATGCTTCATAACAGGTGTAGAATGAAGGGTTGACTCGCCGTTTCGCATGGCCCATGAAACGGCTGTGCCATAATGGCGAGGCGATCTAGTTCGATTCGATTGACGGAGCTTTGTGTACGGACCGCTGGTCATAGCCTATTTATTCCTCGGAGGAGCCGCAGCGGGAATGCTGTGTGCCATGTCGGCCTGGAGTCTTCGGGAACGCTCGATGGAGCGCGTCGGGCACCGTTCGGCACGGTTCGCGGCGGCGTTTTCCGTCTTGCGCCAGCGAACCTACCTTGTCGGATTCGTCACGCTTGCGCTTGCCATGGTATGCCTGCTGTGGGATTTGGGAAGCCCGGGAAAAGCACTGCTCGTAGTGCTGCGACCCCATCCCACCGTATTGACCTTCGGCGCCTATACGCTTGCCGTCGAAGCCGCCTTGGCGCTGCTGCTTGCATCGGCGCACCTGCTGGGCGCCCCTCGGCTCAAGAAGAGAACGCTCGCCGCTATCGAGGCGCTCTGTTTCGTCGGCGGCTTGGCGACCATGAGCTACACGGGCGTATTCCTGCTCGGCGGCGGTATCGCCTTTTGGAACACGTGGACGCTGGTCGGCCTGTTCACGTTCTCATCGCTTTCGGCGGGCATATCGACGGTGCTGCTCATCGACTGGCTCGCCCAGGGTCAGACGGTACTGCTGCGCGCGGCGCGGCCGCTCCAAAAAGCACACCTCGCCTGTCTTGCCGCCGAAGGGCTATTCCTTGCCCTGTTCGTATTCGACGCCTTCGCCAATCCCGCCGCGGCCGCCGCATGCGAACTGCTGTTTTCGCCCGATATGCTCGCGACCGCATCGATAGGCGTGCTCGGATTCGGCATCGCCGTTCCCGCCGCCTTCGAGGCATACTCGATAGCCCGCACTGACTGCCGAACCATTCCCGTAGCCGATGTCGCATGCTTGCTCGGTTGCCTGATCTTGCGCTACCTCGTCATCGTCTGCGGAATACGATAGCAATTCATGAAAAGGTGAGTTTTTGACCACGTCCGATACCATACTGTTCCGCGTCGATGAAACATCCGACCTTCCCATCTGGGCTCAGCTGCGCAATCGCATGGCCTACCTTATACGCACGGGCGGCTTCAAAGCCGGCGATCAGCTTCCCAGCATACGCAGCCTGGCCGCCGATGCGAAAATCAACTACAACACCGTGGCGAAGGCATATCGCGACCTTGAACTTGCAGGGCTTATCGTCTCCATCCGAGGACGAGGCATGTTCGTTCAAAAGGGCGTCTCGGTGGAAGACGAAGAGGATAGCGCCATCGATGCGCTTCTCGAAAGCTGCATCAGGCGCTATCTCGGACGCGGCATGACCTATGACGACGTGAGAGACCACATGAACGCCATAACAACAGCGCTTGAGCAAAAAGCGCATGAAGCCGAAGAGGAGAAGCAGTCATATGGGAACGCGTAAAAAAAGCGCCGCCGACAATACCGAGCGCTCGACGAATTCTCGCTATTCAGAGATAGAATCGATTAACTCTCCACGCACCAGGCACGTCGACGACAATACATCGACCGTGTTCTCGGCATTCGTTTTCGTCGCCTCGTTCGTCGCGGTCATGGCAGTCGGCATGGCGATCGGCGGGGATATAGACATTTGGTCGATATGCGCAAGCTTCGCCATAGCCATCGCGGCCATATCGGCCGTCCATATAGCCGCGCAGTGGGAACGCGTGATCGTCTTGCGCCTTGGCAAGTTCAACCGCGTAGCCGGCCCCGGCCTGTATTTCACCATCCCATTTTTCGAACGCGCCGTGCTGCGTGCCGATACGCGCACCATGCTCACCGGCTTCGGGGCGGAAGAGACCCTCACGAGCGACCTGGTGCCAGTCGATGTGGACGCCGCAGT
>USLD01000180.1 GCA_900555495.1 uncultured Slackia sp.
TCTCCTGCTTGGCCTTCGCCTTATCGGCCTTCGACGTCTTGCCGAAGCCGAGCGAGTCGAGCGCGGTCTTGGCGGCCTGGCTCTCGGCTTCTTTCTTCGTGCGGCCCATGCCGCTCGCAAGCGCCTTCATGCCGGCGAAGACCTGGGACACGAACGTGCGGTCGTGCGGCGGACCCTGCGTTTCCACAAGCTTGTACGTAGGCGTGATGCCCTCTTCCTGCAGCTTCTCCTGCAAGGCGCTCTTCGGATTCTCCGGCTCGCGCGCCATATCGATCGACATGCGCGGAATGAGCGTACGGCCCACGAATTCCTGCGCGCCCTCGATACCGGCGTCCAGGAACAGCGCGGCCACGATGGCCTCGTAGACGTTTTCAAGGGCCGAATGCAGGCCGCGACGGCCCGTGCCGCGCTCCGAAGAACCGAACACGATGACATCGGCGAAGCCGAGCTTCTCGGCGACCGACGACAGGCTGGCACCTGAAACGAGCGCCACCTTGATGCGCGTCAGACCGCCCTCGTCGAGGTCGGGGTACTCGTGAAACGCCGCATTGGCGACGATGGCTCCCAGGATGCTGTCGCCGAGGAACTCGAGGCGCTCGTAGCTGAACTTGACAGGCATGCCTTCGGTAGCGGAAGGATGGGTGATGGCGGCAAGAAGGATGGCAGGGTCGCGGAACTCGTATCCGACGATGCGCTGCGCGGCCTCGATCTTACTCTGTTGTTCTTCGGTATGCGTCATCTACTTGCCCACCGCCTCGGCGATAAGGCCTGCGACGTCTTTGCGCACCATGTCGGCCGATGCAAGCACGCCGTTCTCGATGGCGGTCGCATTGCTGGAGCCATGGCCGACCAGGCAGACGCCCGCGACGCCGAGCAACGGTGCGCCGCCGTAAGTGTCGGCGCTGATGCTGTCCTTGAGCGCTTTGAGGTCGCTCTTGAGGGCGAGACCGCCCATCTTGGCCTTCAAAGACGACGTCATGACCTCCTTGAGCGCACTGAAAAGCGCCTTGGATGTTCCTTCGATGGTCTTAAGGGTGACATTGCCCGTGAAACCGTCGGTCACGATGACGTCGTAGGCGGCGGCGATGATGTCGTTGCCTTCGGCATTGCCCACGAAGCCCGGCACGTTCTCCTTCATAAGGGCGAACGCCTGCTGGACGAACTGCGAGCCTTTGGTGTCCTCTTCGCCGATGTTGAGAAGCGCGATGCGCGGATTCTTGATCCCGACGATTTTCTCAGCATAGATGGCGGCCATCCGAGCGAATTGCACCAGGTATTCGGGCTTGCAATCCGCATTCGCCCCGATGTCCGTCATAACCACAGGCGCGATGGGAGAAGGAATCACGCTGCACAGCGCAGGACGCTGGACCCCCTTGATGCGGCCGATGCCGAGCGTCGCCCCCGCAAGACAGGCTCCCGTGGAACCCGCGGAGAAAAACCCCTGGGCCCGGCCTTCTTTGACGGCGCGGCAGCCCACTACGATCGAAGAGTCTTTCTTTTTGCGAACGGCCTGTGCCGGATGCTCGTCCATCGCAATGACTTCGGAAGCGGGCTGGGCAACGCAGCGCGCATGGGCGCTTGCGAACGGCTCTACGACATCCGCAGGGCCGACCAGAATGACCTCGAGCCTCTCGTCCTTCTCGAGAGCAGAGGCCACGCCTTCAAGCACGACGCCGGGAGCATGGTCGCCGCCCATAGCATCTACGGCGATGGTCACGGTATCGTCAAACGACATGAGATTCCTTTCGATTCTTGCTTCAATGCCCGCGAAAAGCGAGCCGTATAGAACCCTTTATACACGAATTGCCGACTCGTGAGCCGGCAATAGTGTTAATAGTGGAACTTGTGATGCTCCTGTTACTCGGTCTCGAGGACCTCGCGCTTACCGTAGTAGCCGCAGTTGCCGCACACGCGGTGGGGCAGCTTGACCTCGCCGCACTGCGGGCACGTAGAACGAGCGGGCATAGCGAGAACGCTGTTGGCGCTGCGACGAGAGTGGGTACGAGCACGACCAGTCTTTTGCTTAGGCACTGCCATGGTTTTCCATCTCCTTATCCCCTCGACCGATACCTTCGATCGAAACGGTCATATCTATAAAATCAGACGAAACGAGATAATAGCAAACCAACCACGTTTGCGCAATACTCGAATTCGGTCTCACAGAGAAAAACGTTCGATTTCGAGCCGTTAATCGAACGAGAGACCCTTAAGCGCGGCGAACGGATTGTTCTTGCCTACGCAATCGTCCTCTTCGACGGAGGCGGCGCAATCGCACGCACCCTCGTTGAGATTCGCTCCGCACTGCGCGCAGATTCCCTTGCAGTCCTCGTCGCATAGAGGAACGAGCGGCAGATCGACCAGGATGGCCGCCATAAGCAGCGTTTCCAGATCGATTTCATGCGACTCGGGAAGGACATCGAATTCGTCCTCGTCCATGTCTTCGGGGGCCTGCCCCTCCCCTTCGATGATGAAGTAGGCCTCGACCTCGCCCGAGATCGAGACCGTCATATCGTCGAGGCAGCGGGCGCACGAGGTGCGCGCCTCGCCCGTGACCGTTCCCGTCACCAGAATCGCGCCGCCGACGTTGGACAGCACGACGCTGTAGGAGAACGGCGCGCATGCGACGAATTCGTCCGGACCGCACGAGAACGGACCCGGATCGAAAACACCTTCGCGCACCGTGCTTTCCGCAGGCGAGAAAAGCTCTGCGGGAACTTCGATGACAAGACGCTCCATTAGCGTCCGATGCCCTGGTTGTTGAGGCGGTCGCGGCAACGGCGCACGTTGTTCAGCAGCGTGTCGAGGCTCTGCTCGACGTGGCCGAAGACCTCGTCGGCGTAATCCTCGGCGCCTGCGCGCGTCTGGCGCTCAAGCTCGCGGGCGTCGGCCATGATCGTGTCGGCCTGCTGCTGGGCGATACGAACGATTTCCTGTTCGGAAGCGATGGTCATAGCCTGGCTGCGGGCGTCTTCGATCAGACGGGCGCTTTCGGCCTCGGCGTCGTCGATAAGGCTCTGGCGCTCGCGGACGATCTGGCGGGCCTGGGCGAATTCGCCCGGGAACGTGTCGCGGATCTCGTCCACCTGACGAAGATTTCCTTTGCCGAAAACCGGCTTGGAGTCCTCGAGGAGAATGGAAAGCTCCTCGATAAGTCCAAGAACTCCTGTTTCGTCCATGAGTAGTCCCTTTCGTGCGTGCTGCGTTGAAGCTGCGTTGTTACAGGGCGAGGCCCTGGTTCTTTGCCAAGATGACGGGACGAAGAGACGACCCGTGTGCAATATCGGGTTATTTTAGCACGAAAAAGCGGCTTCGATGCTATCTCCACACCGCACGCCCCTTCGCACGT
>USLD01000181.1 GCA_900555495.1 uncultured Slackia sp.
CCGCCGTATCCGTCGCGTTCGAACGGTGCTTTGCGAATCGATAATCCGAAAGCGATTCTAGCAGAATCGGCCGCCCCTTCTCGACGGGCTGAAGCGTATTCGCGGCTTCGATGCGCGCCGCATCGCGTTCGGTTTCTTTTCGTTTTCGTCCTTTCGGCCCGTACCGCGAAATATTCGTTTTCGCGGCGGTTCCGACGATGAAAAAGCCGGCCTCGAAAGGCCGGCTTCGATGCGACGTATACGATTCGGATGCGCGGGGCTATTCCTTTTCGGCAGCCTTCGCTTTCCTGTCGACGATCTCCATCTTCTGTCCGCGCGTTTTGGCGCACATGCTCACAGCTCCGCCGAGCGCGATGAGCGCGATCGCATTGGGAAGGACCATGAGCTGGTTGAACATGTCGGCGAGTTCCCAGACCAGGTCGTTGGCGAGCAGCGAGCCGATGAAGATGAACACCAGGGCGATGCAGGAGAACACCGGCACGGCCTTCTTGCCGAAGAGGTATTCGATGTTGATCTTCGCGAACAGGTTCCAGCTGATGATCGTGGAGAAGGCGAAGAACAGAAGGCAGATGGCCACGAAGACGTTGCCGCCCGTGGTGCCGAACAGGCTGCCGAATGCGATCTGGGCCATGTTGGTCTTGTCGATGCCGTCATAGAGGCCCTGGGCGAGTGCGCCGTCGCCCACGTAGAGCGTGACGATGCAGGTCAGAGCGGTGATGGTGACCACGACGAAGGTGTCGACGAAGACGGCTATGATGGCGACGACGCCCTGCTCGTGCGGGGTCTTCACGTTGGCCATGGCGTGCGCGTGCGGGGTGGAGCCCATGCCTGCCTCGTTGGAGAACAGGCCGCGCTTGGCGCCCTGGGACAGCGCGGCGATCAGGCCGAAGGTGACGCCGCCCACGGAAGCCTGCGGGTTGAAGGCGCATTCGAAGATCAGGGCGAACGCGGCGGGGACTTCGGAGGCGTTCACGATGAGCACGCCGATGCCGCCGATCAGATAGATGACCGCCATGATCGGGACCATCTTCTCGGTGACCGAGGCGATGCGGCTCACGCCGCCCAAGAAGATGAAGCCGCCGGCGATGACGATGATCAGGCCCATGACCCAGGTGGGAATGCCGAATGCGGTGTTGCAGGTGGATGCGATCGAGTTGGACTGCACCATGCAGCCCATGATGCCGAGCGCGAGCACGATGGCGATGGCGAAAAATCCTGCGAGGAACTTGCCGAATTTGCCCTTGAACGCGGTCCTGATGTAATAGACAGGGCCGCCGTGGACGGTGCCGTCGGCGTCGACGCGGCGGGTTTTCTGGGCGAGCACGGCCTCGGCGTAGTTGGTGGCCATGCCCAGGAACGCGATGGCCCACATCCAGAAGATGGCGCCGGGGCCGCCGATCAGGATGGCGCCGCAGGCGCCGACGATGTTGCCGGTGCCGACCTGTGCGGCGATGGCGGTGGCGAGCGCCTGGAACGAGCTCATGCCGCTCTTATGCTTGCCGCCGTTGAGCGAGAAGTTGCCGAAGACGCCTTTCAGGCCTTCGCCGAAGCAGCGTACCTGCACGAAGCGCGTTTTGATGGTGAAGAAAAGACCGGTGCCGATAAGCAAGACGATCAGCACGTAATTCGAAAGATACGAATTGACGGTTTGGACGAATGTGAGCAGTGCGGCTTCCACGTTACCTCCTCAGGGCACATCGAGAAGCCTCTGGGGAGCGAATGAATCCGCCGACTGTCGTCGGAAGAACCGTTCTCTGTCCTTTTGCCTGAGAGATTCGGCTTTGTTCCGGGGCACATGGGAATGCGCGCTGCCCGAAAGCCTTGCACCGTCGGCACTCATTTAAGAGTTCTCCAGAGGTTTCTCCACTTCCGGTTTCGATCGATCCCGAAAGCTTCAACGAAATGGTATGGCTGGCATTATCGTACGAAAGCGCGCGAATATGCAAGAAAAAGTTCCTTCAGCACCGAAGAAAGGGGTTTTGACGCATGCGTCGCTGTGAACGGCCTGCAATGGAAGGCGAGCGGCGCAATGCTTCGTGCTCGGTCGGCGACGTTTCCGCCCGTATCGCGGGTCGACGGCCGTTCGCGAAATTGCACGGGTTTCGTGCTTCCGCCGAGCATATCGGCGCTATCATGCTTTAGCATGCAATAGCAACGAAGCCTCGGGCGCGGTGCCTGCGACCAAGGCCTTTCGCGTTCGATGAATCGAGAAGAAGGGTGGACCATGGCGAAGATTCAGATGACCACGCCGCTGGTTGAGATGGACGGCGACGAGATGACCCGCATTATCTGGCAGATGATCAAAGACGAGCTGATCTGCCCGTTCGTCGACCTGAAGACCGAGTACTACGACCTCGGCCTCGAGCATCGCAACGAGACCGACGACGCCGTGACGGTCGAATCGGCCGAAGCGACCAAGCGCCTCGGCGTCGCCGTGAAGTGCGCGACGATCACCGCCAACGCCGCTCGTGTGGAGGAATACGGCCTCAAGCAGATGTGGAAGAGCCCCAACGGCACCATCCGCGCCATGCTCGACGGCACGGTGTTCCGCGCCCCGATCGTGGTGCGCGGCATCGAGCCGTGCGTGAGCAACTGGAAGGCTCCCATCACGCTGGCCCGCCATGCGTACGGCGACGTGTACAAGAACGCCGAGATGCGTATTCCCGGCGCCGGCAAGGTCGAGCTGGTCTATACCGCGGCCGACGGTTCCGAGCAGCGCGAGCTGGTGCATGAATTCGACGGCCCGGGCGTCGTGCAGGGCATGCACAACCTGGATGCGTCGATCGAAAGCTTCGCGCGCAGCTGCTTCAACTATGCGCTCGATACGCATCAGGACGTGTGGTTCTCCACCAAGGACACCATCTCCAAGAAGTACGATCATCGCTTCAAGGACATCTTCCAGGAAATCTTCGATTCCGAGTATAAGGCGCGCTTCGACGAGGCCGGCATCGAGTACTTCTACACGTTGATCGACGACGCCGTGGCGCGCGTGATGAAGTCCAAGGGCGGCTTCATCTGGGCCTGCAAGAACTACGACGGCGATGTGATGAGCGATATGGTGTCGTCCGCGTTCGGCTCGCTCGCCATGATGACCTCCGTGCTGGTATCGCCCGACGGCGTGTACGAGTACGAGGCGGCTCACGGCACGGTGCAGCGCCACTACTACAAGCATCTTAAGGGCGAGGAGACGTCCACCAATTCGGTGGCCACGATTTTCGCGTGGTCGGGTGCGCTGCGCAAGCGCGGCGAGCTCGACGGCCTGCCGGAGCTCATGGCTTTCGCCGACCGTCTGGAGCAGGCGACGATCGACACGATCGAGGCGGG
>USLD01000182.1 GCA_900555495.1 uncultured Slackia sp.
CTCCTGCTTCTCTTCTGTTCATGAACGAGGGGGTCAAGCTGATCGTCGAGGGCCAGGACCAAAACATCGAAAGCGTCCGCAAACTGATGGAGCAGGGCACCGAGGTGCTCGTGTGCGGAACCTGCCTCGATTTCTATGGCCTGAAGGAAAAGCTCGCGGTGGGAGAGGTGTCCAACATGTACGACATCCTCGGCCGCATGCGCGAGGCGGCGAAGGTGATTGCGCTGTGATCGAGCCCATGTATGTGATGGCGTTCGAATCGACTCATGCGGCCATGGCGGCTTATCATGCCCTTGCACAGGTCAAGCCTGCCATGATTCCCACGCCGAAGGCGATTTCTGCGGGTTGCGGCATGTCGCTGCGCTTTGCGGCGCAGGATGCGGCCGCCGCTCTCGCTCTCGCCGGAAATGTGGAACAGATCAAAGGGCTGGCGTCGCTGTATGCCGACGAAGACGGCTCGTTCTCTCTGATCGAGAGGCTCTAGGCGCGCATCGTGAATAAAAGCAGGCGCTGCATCGCGTTTGTGGAGAGCGGGCCCGAAACGGTTGGTGTTTCGGGCCCGCTCTCGTTAAAAGAAAGACGAGGTGGCTGCGTTTCGAACAGGAGAATTCGACGCTTTTCGCGTCGACAGGAAGTACGTCAAGCGCGCGGTCTGCGATTTCCTTACCATTCAGCACAGCCAGCAGGCGCGTTCTTCGATCGATTTCAGAGAGGCTCTGCCTGAACGAAATCTAAGAAAAAAGCATGTTTTGATCTTAATAAAAGCATGTTTCGCATCTTTTATGCATGATGTGTCCATTTGCCGAATCAAAGGGCATGGCGTCGCCTTTCGCCCTATGTAATTGATGCCGCGATGCTACCATTGCAAAATGTAACGGGAAGGTAACGCCTCCTCGTTTCTGGTTTTCGGCCCATGCTCGACTCGGAATTCACGATTCATGGGCCGATTTTCGAGGATATGCACGTGACAACAGAAAGAAAGGAGACGAGGCTATGGACCTGACACGCAGGGGCTTTTTCAAGGCCGCGGGCGCGACGTTCGCGGCGGGCGCGGCGTTCCAGCTCGCATCGGCTTCGCCGGCACTTGCCGTCGAGCCCGATAAGACCTGGAAGCTCGTGAACACCGAAGAGTACACGAACATCTGCTGTTATTGCGCAGGAGGATGCGGCTCGCTTTGCTCGGTTCGCGACGGCGAGCTTGTCAACCTGGAGGGCGACCCCGACCATCCGATCAATCAGGGCGGTCTGTGCCCGAAGGGCGCTTCGATGTTCCAGCTTCGCAACATCGTCGATCCCGAGACGAGCGAGGTCGTCAAGAATCCCGACCGCATCTCCCGTCCCATGGTGCGCCGTCCCGGCGCCGCCGATTGGGAGGAAATCAGCTGGGAAGACGCCATCCAGGAAATCGCGCGCAACGTCAAGGATACGCGCGATGCCACCTTCGTCGAGACCGACGATACCGGTCTCACGGTGAACTACACGCCCGCCATTGCGAGCTGGGGCGGCAGCCAGCAGAATTCCGAAGAGGAATACCTTATCCTCAAGGCCATGCGCAGCCTGGGTGTCGTAGCGGTCGACAACCAGGCCCGTGTTTGACACGGCCCCACCGTTGCCGGTCTGGCAGCATCATTCGGTCGCGGCTCTATGACGAGCCATTGGTGCGACTTCCAAAACGCCGACGTCATTATGAACATCGGCTCCAACAGCGCGGAAAACCACCCCGTCAGCTCGAAGTGGATCCATAAGGCCCACGAGAACGGGGCGAAGTGGATCGTCGTCGACCCGCGCTACACCCGTACGGCCGAGCAGGCCGATATCTATTGCCCCATTCGTTCGGGTACGGATATCGCGTTCTACGGCGGCTTGTACAACTACATCATCGAAAACGATTTGTGGCAGCACGAGTACGTGCTGAACTATACGAATGCTTCCTATCTGCTCGATCCCGAATACGAATTCGATCCCACGACCGGCTTTTTCAGCGGCTGGGACGAAGAGGCGGGCAAGTACAGCAACCATAGCTGGCACTACCAGGTCGAATCCGAAACCGTCTGGGACACCTCCGAGGGCGGCGAGTACGCATGGGCTGCCGCAGAGGGCGTGCCCGAGTTCACTCCCCCCGTGGTGCAGCATCCCAAGCGCGATATGACCCTGCAAGATCCGCTGTGCGTCTTCCAGCAGTTCAAGAAGCATTACTCCCGCTATGACATGGACACCGTGTGCAGCATCTGCGGCATGGATAAAGAGACGCTCGAGCTGGTGTATTCCACCTACGCCTCCACCGGCCAGCCCGGCAAGGCGGGCGCCATCCTGTACGCGCTCGGTCAGACGCAGCACACCTATGGCGCTCAGAACACGCGTGCCATGTCCGTCTTGCAGCTCCTTTTGGGCAACATCGGCGTTCCCGGCGGCGGCCTCAACGCGTTGCGCGGCGAGCCCAACGTCCAGGGCGCTACCGATATGGGCATGCTCGTCAACGAACATCCCGCATATCTGAAGTGGGCCAACACCACGGACCGCGCTTCGCTGCGCAAGTGGCTCGAGTCGCAGACGTATTCCGACGGCTACTACACCAACAAGCCCAAGTTCCTCATCTCCAGCCTGAAGGAGTGGTTCGGCGAGAACGCCACGGTCGAAAACGACTACGGCTACGATTGGTGGCCGAAGGTCCCCACGTCTCCCGACTTCACCATGATGTCCACGTTCGAGCTCATGGACCAGGGGGTCATCAAGGGTTACTTCAACTGGGGCATGAATCCGTGCCATTCCGCTCCGAACGCGGGCTTCGTTCGCCGCTCCATGGCGAAGCTCGATTGGCTGGTCGTCGCCGATCAGGTGGCTACCGAGTCGGCCACGTTCTGGAAGGCGCCGGACATGAATCCGGAAGAGATCGATACCACGGTGTACTTCCTGCCGTGCGCGTTGATTTACGAGAAGCCGGGCATTATCGCCAACTCCGGCCGCTGGCTGCAGTACCGCAACAAGGCGGTCGAGCCGTGGGACATGGCCAAGCCAGACTACGAGATGTGCGACCTTATCTGGCGTGAGGTCTGCCGTCTGTACGAGGAAGAGGGCGGCGCCAACCCCGACCCGATTCTTAAGACGAAGTGGGATTACTACGTCGACGGCAAGATCGACCCGCGCCCCGTGGCCTGGGCCCTCAACGGCTACGTGTACGACGGCACCGAGTGCGACACCGGCGAGTCCGGCGAGATCTGCATCTCCATCGACCCGCATCCGGCCGGCATCATGATGGAGTACTACCGCAACGCCGAGAAGACCGCCGAGGCCATGCAC
>USLD01000183.1 GCA_900555495.1 uncultured Slackia sp.
TTCGGCGTAATGGAACCCGGAGCCAGCGGGGAGTTCTCGTTCCACTCGGTCTCGACGATCTTACCATCTGTATTGGGGTTATTATCGGGGTCGGGATGGGGGTCCGTGGGCCGATCGGGGTCGGGCTTCACGTCGGGGTCGGTGATGCCAGTGCCGCTCACAAACGTGTTCGTCTTAGTGTCCTGAGCGCTAAACCAGGCGAACACGCCTGCGCCCACGGCCAGCACCAGGCAGGCCACCAGGGCGACGATCAGCGTCGTCCTTTTCTTTCCCGTGTTTTGCGAGGTGTCCATTTCCTCTCCTTTCTTTCGTGCTTCTACAAGCATCCTTTTGTCAACATCGCACCGGATGGATGTCGCCTTATGGAAAGCCGCTTCGGGCCGGAATTCGCTATCATCGCTTGCCGGAACGGCGCGCAGGAGCCGCGTGCTTGCCGCCGGCGGGCACCACAGGCACGTACGCGCTTGCGGGCTGTTGCTGAGAGCCGCCGGCATACGGCGGAACCTGCGGTGCTGCGCCGCGCGCACCATACGGTGCCGCCTGGCCCGCGCCGGGCGGCATGACACGCGCGGGGTCGTAAGCGGACGTGCGACCCGCATTGCCGTGAGGCTGCGCGCCGGGATTCGCGCCGCGGTTCGGCACGGCATGCGCGGCATACGGGGCGGCGGGATTGCGCCCCTGCGCGTAGCCTGCATAAGCGCCCGAACGGCGCTGCATATCCTGGCGGTAGCGCTCAAGCTCGACGGCGCGTCGCTTTTCGACGCTCATGCGGTACAGCTCCATGGCGATCGAGATAGCCATGATCACGGCCACCAGACCCACCATGATGTAGATGCCGGGCGCGTGGGTGATCCAATCGTTCACATAGCCCAGGTACGGAATACACGCCACCGGCACGCCGACCAACGCATCCCACGAGGTAGGCGCGGCGTCGTGCGAAATCTCGCCCGCGCTGTTCACATTGGCGATACCCTGGGTGTAGAACAGACGCTGTTCGGGATCGATGTCGTACACCTGATGCGTGACCAGACGATCCGCCCCGTCCTCGAACGTGATGGCCTGCCCCACCTGAACCGTCGCGGGGTCGGCGTCTTTCACATAAATAAGAGAGCCCACCGGATACTGCGGCTCCATCGAGCCGGACAGCACCGCGAAGGGGGTCAGCCCCACCAGACGCACGCCTGCGAAGGCGATCGCCAACGCGGCGGCGGCGATCAACAGAAGCGTAAGAATGACATTCCAAATGCGCGCGATCATGCATCAGCCCTCCGCTTTCCCGATACGAGCGCACAGCGAGGCGATGCGTCCGCAACAACGCATGCAAAAATCGCCGTCGTTTGACAGCGATTGAAGAATCGATTCAGTTGAAGCGCTAAACGAGCTGTGAATCCCCCCCCCCGGACGCTATTCGTCAGGAGGAATAAAGAAGTGCAAACCCGAAAAGAAAGGGACGCAGAAGGTGCGCCGCTTACGAAAGCGGCGCGCTCATTGCAGCCGACCGGCAGCAGAGCCCTCATGCGGAATCGCCCCCCTTCGTTTTCCGCAACAGATGTGTAGGTGTAAAAAAGACAGACCGTCGGTCGGGCAGCCTGTCATACAACGTTCAAATGATTATTCATATAAATCAACTCAATAATAATAGGACTGTGGAAAATTTGTTGCAATACGGTTTCGACAATATGGCGATTTTGTTAGATTTACGGGTAAACGGTCGTTTGTTTCTGTCACTCGGTCTGCTTATTCGTGATTTTCAACATATTTTCACCATATGAGACTAAGGAGGCAGAATAAGCAGGCTCTGCCCGGCATTATCCAAAGAGTTCCGCACGCTGAAAACAACCGCAACAGCTCCGACCAGGTCGACGGCGCTCGATCGTACGATCTGTAAAATCGAAAAGCTCCGCCCCGCCGTCGAACCTTGCATATTCAACGGCGGGGCGGACCGGACATCTAGCGCATCACGTCTTCCCTCAAAGGCGTGGGTTCGATCGACTTCTCGTCGAGGTTCTTATCCCACACGTAATGCCGCGTTTCCCGAGCGATCATACCGCTGAGCAGCAACACCACGGCGATGTTGGGCAGCGCCATGAAAGCGTTTGCGATGTCGGATACCGTCCACACCACGCCGCCGACGCCGATCGCGCCCAAAAACGCCGCGAACACGTAGAGCACCTGGTAGGGACGCAATGCGCGACGACCGAACAGAAACGTCGCGCAACGCGTGCCGTAGTAGCTCCAGCCCAGCATGGTGGAATACGCGAACAGGATCATGCCGATCACCAGGATGGGCGTGCCCACGTACGGAATCGAGGCGAATGCGGCGCTCGTAAGCGCGGCGCCTTCACTGAGGTTGCCCATCGTCACGATGTCGGGATTGGCCAACATGGTGGAGACAAGCACGATGCCCGTCAGCGCGCAGATGATCACGGTGTCCCAGAACGTGCCCGTCATGGAAACGAGCGCCTGGCGCGCCGGATTGCGCGTGGCGGCGGCAGAAGCCACGATCGGGGCCGAACCCAGGCCGCTTTCGTTGGAGAACAGGCCGCGCGCGCAGCCGAACTGCAAAGCCAGCATGATGCCGCTGCCCACGGCGCCGCCGAACGCGGCCTTCGCGATTCCTACAGCTACTCGTCGGTCTCGGCGGAGCTGCACGAGGAGGCCGAGGACCATCCCGAGCCTGCGGAGGTCCCTATTGCGGAGGCGGCGGGGGAGGCCGCGGTGTCGGATGGGGTCGAGGCGCCGCGCGATGAGCGGGCCGTTCCGTCGCACGGGGGAGACCCGACGGCGCTCGGCAGCGCCTTCCATGCCGCTTGCCAGTGGCTGATCGAGCTCGACCGTGCCGATTTGCCCGTCGAGCGTGCCGACGCCCTATGTCGCTACTGGGGCTGCACGGCCGCCCAGCGCGAGCGTTTCGATGAGGCGGTTGCGCGTTGGCTTTCCAGCGACGTGCGCGCCGAGGCCCTGGCCTGGCCGTGCGTCCGCGCCGAGGTGCCGTTCTACTCCCTCGGCATGGATGGACTTGTGGAGCGCTTCGGGCCTTATGCCGAGGGCGCCATCGACTTGCTGTGCACCGATCCCGCCCGTCCCGGTCGTGCCCTGCTGATCGACTACAAGACCGGTGGGAGCCCGCTCGAGACGCCCGAGCAGCTGCAGGAGAAGCACGCCCTTCAGGCGAGCGTCTACGCCGACGTCTTGCACAAGGCCGGGTACGAGCGGGTGACGCTCAAGTTCGTCCGCGTCGAAGTCCCCGA
>USLD01000184.1 GCA_900555495.1 uncultured Slackia sp.
CGGCGCGCGCGGCGGCCAGCGCGGCCCGAAGAAGTTCGACGGCAGGAAGTACGACGGCCCTAAGAAGTTCGATCGTCGTGACGACCGTCGTGACGACCGCCGTGACGACCGCCGTGACGACGAGCGTCGCACGCAGGTCGCTCCCGAGCGTCCCGCGATGACGAGCCCTCGCGCCTCCTCGCGCTTCGGCGCGTCCGAGGCTGCGGTCGAAAAAGACGTCCGTCCCGTGCGCGACGAGCGCGAGCAGCGTCCTCGTCGCAACGACCGTCCTCAGGGCGACGCCCGTCGCGGTTCGCGCGACAGCGGCCCCCGCGGCGGTCGTCCTCAGCCCGTGAAGCTTTCGCCGGGCCGTGCGGCGGCGTGCGAGATCGGACGTATCGTGCGCGAGCGCGAGGCCTTCGTCTCCGAAGTGACCCCTTCGGTCATCGCCAAGCATGAGGGCATCTCGCCCGAGGATGCGGCGTTCGCCACCAAGATCGCCCGCGGCGTCACTTCGACGCTCGGCACACTCGACGAATTCATCGACCGCAACCTGCGTTCGCCCGAAGACATCCAGGACGACGTGCGCGACGCGCTGCGCGTGAGCGCCTATGAGCTGCTCTTCCTGGGCAAGGACGCCTACGCCGCGGTCGACCAGGGCGTCGAGCTGGTGCGTTCGGTCCAGCCCAAGGCATCCGGCCTGGCCAATTCGGTCCTGCGCAAGATGTCGACGAGCGCGAAGAAGTTCCCTTACGGCAACCCCGACCTGAGCCTTCAGGTGCTTGCCCGCTCCCAGGCGTTCCCGCTGTGGTTCGCCAAGCGCCTCATGAACGAGATGGGCCTCAAGCAGGCCACCGAATTCATGCGCGCGAGCAATGCCGACGCGCCGGTCTTTATCGCCGTCAACCCGATCAAGGCCGACGAGGCCGAGGTCGTCGAAGTGTTCGACCAGGCGGGAAGCCTGATGGAGCCCTCCGCGACCGTTCCCGGATGCTACCTGGTGAAAGACGCCCGTGTTCTGCGCAAGCCCGCCGTGCGCGCGCTGTTCGAAAACGGCAGCGTCTGCGTGTCCGACGAGTCCGCCCAGGCCATTGCGGCTCTGGCGTGCCCCGAAGGAGACGTCGAGGCGTTCTTGGAAATCGGCGCGGGCCGCGGCACCAAGACGATCCTCGTGCAGGGCAACGCGGTGCGCAGGTTCGGCCGCACCATCCCCATGGTGTCGGTCGACGACCACGCGTTCAAGGGCGAGCTTCTGGCCAAGCGCGCGGCGGCCTACGGAATCGAGTCGGTGCGCCCGCTGACGGCGGACGCCCGCAAGCTGTCCGAGAAGCTTCCCGAGGCTTCCTTCGACGCCGTCTTGGTGGACGCTCCCTGCTCGGGCGCGGGCACCATGCGCCGTCACCCCGAGATCCGCTGGCGCCTGACGGCCGAGCAGATCGAAGAGATGGCTGCGATCGAATACGACCTGCTCGCCGAAGCGGCGAAGATGGTCAAGCCCGGCGGCACGCTGACGTATGCCACCTGCACGGTGTTCGAGGCTGAAAACGCCCAGGTGGTCGACCGCTTCCGTCGCACGAAGTTCGGCGAGGCCTTCGAAATCGAAGAGACGATCGCCACCACGCTGAGCGCTTCGGGCGCCGACGCCCATTACGCGGTTCGCATGAAGCGCGTTCGTTAAAGGCGTTTTCCACGCAATGAATAAGGCCGGAAAGGGTTGCCCTTTCCGGCCTTTCGTTTTGTGCGGAGGCGTTTCGGTTAATGCAGCGAAGACGGGTCGACGCCTTCCAATTCCAGCAGGTAGCGTTTGATCTTCGGCCCCGCCGCATAGCCCATGAGCTTGCCGCCCGTGCCGATCACGCGATGGCAGGGCACGATGATGGGAACGGGGTTTTTGTTGTTGGCCATGCCGACGGCGCGAAAGGCGCGCGGCTTACCGATTTCTTCGGCGATGTCGGCATAGGTGCGGGTCTGTCCGTAGGGGATGGCGCGCAGGGCGTTCCACACCTCGAGCTGGAACGGCGTTCCCTGCAGGTCGACGGGCACGTCGAAGGCGCGCCGCTTGCCAGCGAAGTATTCCTGAAGCTGGGTGGCCGCCGCGTTGGTGAGGGCGCTCGGTCGGCGCGGCGCGTCGAAGGAGACGTCGCCGAAGGCGATGCGCGCGATGCCGCGGTCGCTGGCGACGATGGTGAGCCTGCCCGGAGGCATCGCGTAGACGAAATGGTTCATGGCCGCCTTTCTTCCGGGACGTGCGCATGCATCCGTGCGCGCATGCGACGGCTCCATTATGACACGAGCCGCACGGCTACGGAGCGGACTCGTCGGTCGGACGCGTCGGCGAACGGCATGTGTCGGTACGGGAGAAACTGCGCAGGATTCGTGCAGCCTTTCGGGCAGCGTCCGGCGCTTGCGTTAGAATTGAGGCATCCAGCAGACCTTGTATGCCCACGAAAGGAATCCGATGTTCACCCAACCCCGCATCGCACCGTCCATCCTGTCGGCCGACTTCATGAATATGGAGCGCGACATCCGCGTGATCGAGGAAGGGGGAGCGGGCTTCGTCCACGTGGATGTCATGGACGGCCATTTCGTTCCCAACCTGACACTCGGCGTTCCCTTCGTCAAGCAGCTCAAGCGCATCACCGACCTGCCGCTCGACGTGCATCTGATGATCTCGAACCCGCTCAATCAGCTGCCGTGGTTCCTCGAGCACGAGCCCGCGATCGTGTCGGTGCATGCCGAGGCCCTCGACGAGCCCACCGGCGAATTCGACCGCGCGATCGACATGATCCACGAAGCGGGCGCCAAGGCGTGTCTCGCCCTGAAGCCCGACATGCGCGCCAGCGTGGTCGAGCCCTACATCGATAAGCTCGATATGGTGCTCGTCATGAGCGTCTATCCCGGCTTCTCCGGCCAGAAATACATCGAAGGCACCGAGAAGAAGGTGGCCCGCGTGGTCGAAATCGCCCGTGCGGCCCAGGCGAGCCCCCTGATCGAGGTCGACGGCGGCCTGGGCGCCAACGACGCCACACGCGCCGTGGCCGCTGCGGGCGCCGACGTGTTCGTCGCCGGCAACGCCGTGTTCGGCGCGGCCGACCGCGCCGCGGCCATCGCCGCCATGGTACAGACCGCCGACGAGGCCCGCGCCGCCGCGATCGCATAGCGTCATGGAACGCATCTATCTCGACAACGCCGCCACCACGCCTTTGTCCGCCTGCGCGGCGCAGGCCATGGCTCCGTACCTGCAGGCGGGCGTCA
>USLD01000185.1 GCA_900555495.1 uncultured Slackia sp.
TGCTCCATGTGGCGCATCCCGCTTCGGCCAGACCCTCTTCGAGCATGCGGTCGACCAGCTCGAATTTAGGGCGCAGCAGCGCGGCATGCTTACGCATGTGCTCGGCCACGCCTTCCGCGTCGCGTAGGAAGCGGACGTGGCGAAGTTGATTGAGCTTGTCGTATCCGACGGTCTGAATGCCCACGCGCGCCTTGATTTCGGCGACGTTGGCGGCGCTGGCGGCCACGGCTGCGATGCCTGCGCCCGGGAAGGTCACCTTCGAAGTGCTTGCGAACTTGAAATACCTGTCGGGGTTGCCCGCGGCGTCGCATGCCTGCGCGATGTCGGCGACATGGGCGGCGCGTTCCTCATAGAGATGGTGCACGCAGTAGGCGTTGTCCCAGAAGATGCGGAAATCGTCGGCCGCGCACAGCATGGATGCCAGGCGTCGTACGGTTTCGTCGCTGTAGACGACGCCGTTGGGATTGGAGTATTGGGGCACGCACCAGATGCCTTTGATCGTCGCGTCGGCGGCGACGAGGCGTTCGACCTCGTCCATGTCGGGGCCGTCGGTGCCCAGGGCCACGGGAATCATCTCGATGCCGTAGGACTCGGTGATGGCGAAATGGCGGTCGTAGCCCGGAACGGGGCACAGCCATTTGACGGCGTCGAGGTCTTTCCACGGCGTGTTGCCGAGGTATCCGTGCATCATGCCCTGCGTCACGAGGTCGAACATGATGTTGAGGCTCGAATTGCCGAACACGCACACCGTGGCGGGATCGTGGTCCATGATCTGCCCCATGAGCGCTTTGGCTTCGGCGATGCCGTCCATCACACCGTAGTTGCGGCAGTCGGTGCCGTCCTGCGCCATCAGTTCGGAAGCCGCGTCCACGACGTCGAGCAGCGGCAGGCTCAGCTCGAGCTGAGCGGCGGAGGGCTTTCCTCGCGCCATATTAAGAGCAAGGCCTTTCGCGCAATGGTCGGCATACTCGCGTTCGAGGGCGCGCCGGAGCTCTTCGAGCTGCGTCCTGTCAAGGTCGGCGTACGACATTCGTCTCCTCCTTTAGATTCGGTTGCCGTTCAGGGGAAGCGCTTTAGCGTCATAAAGCACTTCGCGTCTTCGCGGCCTTACTTTACCGTATAATCGGCAATTGCTTTTGTTCTAATCATGAGAGGAGGGACGATGTCTGTAGACGACATCCAAGTTGTTCTTGCGATGGCCCTGTACTTCGTCGTCGTGCTTGCGGTGGGCTTTTTCTATTTGAAAAAGTCGAACACAAGTTCAGAGAACTACTTTTTGGGAGGTCGAGGCCTTGGTCCGTGGTTGACGGCCCTATCTGCCGAGGCGTCGGATATGTCGGGCTGGTTGTTGATGGGCCTTCCCGGAATCGCGTATTTCACCGGTGCGTCCGATGCCATGTGGACGGCGATCGGCCTGGCGATCGGCACCTACCTGAATTGGAAGTTCGTCGCCAAGCGCTTGCGCAAGTATTCCGAAGTGGCCGGCAACTCCATCACGTTGCCCGACTTCTTCAGCAATCGCTTCCATGACGAAAAGCGCGTCCTCATGAGCGTCGCCGCGTTGATCATCCTGCTGTTCTTCTGCATCTATTGCGGCAGCTGCTTCGTGACATGCGGCAAGCTTTTCGCGACGCTGTTCGGTCTCGACTACACGACGATGATGATTCTCGGCGCCCTCGTCGTGTTCGTCTACACCTTCGTCGGAGGCTATTTGTCGGTGTGCACCACCGACCTGATTCAGGGTTCGATCATGATCTGCGCGCTCGTTATCGTGTTCGTGGGCAGCGTGGCCATGGCAGGCGGCGTCGACAACACCGTCGCGTTCCTGCAGTCTATCCCCGGCTTCCTGTCCGCGACGCATCAGGCGTCCCCGGTCCTCGATGAGGCAGGCAACCAGATCGTGGAGGGCGGGCTTCCCGTCTTCGGCGAGGCCGTCGTCTACGGTTCCGGAATCATCACCATCATCAGCTGCTTGGCGTGGGGCCTCGGTTATTTCGGTATGCCCCAGGTGCTCGTCCGCTTCATGAGCGTGCGCCATTCCAAGGAAATCAAGAAGAGCCGCATCATCGCCGTCGTCTGGGTGGTCGTTTCGTTGGCGAGCGCCGTCTGCATCGGCCTTGTGGGCCGCGCTGCCATTCCGACGGCGTTCCTTACGGCTACGAGCGCCGAATCGGTGTTCGTCGTGTTGGCTCAGATCATGCTTCCCTCGTTCGCTTGCGGTCTGGTGGTGTCGGGCATTTTCGCCGCTACCATGTCGTCGTCTTCGAGCTATCTGCTTATTGCCGGCTCGGCTATCGCCCAAAACCTATATAAGGGCCTTATAAACAAGAATGCCACCGAAGCGCAGACCATGTTCGTTTCGCGCGTGGCGCTGACGGTCATTTTGATTTTCGGCATCATCATCGCGCTCGACCAGAATTCGTCGATCTTCCAGGTGGTGTCGTATGCATGGGCGGGATTCGGCGCGAGCTTCGGTCCGTTGATGCTGTGCAGTCTCTATTGGCGTCGCACGAATCGACAGGGCGCGCTTGCGGGCATGCTGACGGGTGCTATCACCGTTATCGTGTGGAATCTCTTCATCAAGCAGCTCGGCGGAATTTTCGCGGTCTACGAACTTCTGCCTGGATTCATCTTCGCGTTGATTGCAATCGTCGTCGTTTCTCTTTTGACCGAGAAGCCTTCTAAAGAAGTGACCGATGAATTCGATCGCTATATGGATGCCGATGTGTAATACGCTTGCGTAGAAAAGAAGAAGGGCCGGCTTTGCGTGCGGTCCAGAGCGATTCTTTCGAAGCTGAATATGGAATACGGGGTGGAAATCGCCCCGTATTTTTTTATTTTGCCAAAAAAATTTTTTAAAAGAAGTTTGACGAATATGGACTGGATTTGACATTCGACACCAAGAAAATGCCAGGTAAATGCCGTAAAGTTAAAGCTTGTAGGATAGATACGCCCGGAAGCGTGTAGAGTGTTGACACGCATTTGCGGCTAGCGTATTATGCACTTCGTTCGCGGCACGGAAACGAAAACCGCAACGCGAACCGCAGCTTGATAAGTACACATATCGCATCGAGCACCTTGATGAACTGGGCGTGTGCCCGAGTGGTTAAAGGGGACGGGCTGTAAACCCGTTAGCTATGCTTACCTAGGTTCGAATCCTAGCGCGCCCACCAGTTCGCCCGTGTAGCTCAGTAGGTAGAGCACTTCGTTGG
>USLD01000186.1 GCA_900555495.1 uncultured Slackia sp.
CTTTTGAAATGAAGTCGTCTAGATTCGCCGTGTTGATCAGGAATCGGACGAAAAGGCTGCGAGCAGTGCAGTAATCGGTCCTGTGCTATTCGTCGTCGACGAATGCATTCACGGCAAGCGCCACGATACCGCAGCACAGACCGCCGACGACCCATGCCATCCAGAACAGATTCGACCTCCAATCCACGTCATCGGAGTCGGCTCCCTGGGCGAGCGGCCAGAACAGCATCACAAGACCGGCGATGCTGGCGACGATCATGATGATGCCGCACAAGTTGCTTGTCAGACGCTGCTTGCGCGTCTTGATTCCGTGAGCCGCGAGCAGTGCCTTCTTGCGCTCTTCGTCAACGGCGGCTTTCGTGATATCTTCGAGCTCCAATTCGTCAATCGCATTCTGGTTATATTCGGCTAGATTCGTTCGCGAATACATCATGCTTGTATTCACGATGAGCCATACTGCAACGGCCACGAGTGTAGTCAGGACCGCTGCGCCCGCATTTTCATATCCGGTCTTATCGGTAGAAATCATAATCAGCACGCCGAGGAATATGATGCCGACGCTTACGACGATGGAAATGCCACACCTCCGTCTTGCTTGGGTCTTCTGTTCGACGGTGTAGAAATCCTCGATATAAGGATGCGCCTTCACGAAAGAGGAGTGACGCATTCCCGCGGGAACCAAGAAGGCAAGTCCCGCCAGGATGCCGGCGAACAGCCCTGCGATCGAAAGCACATCGCCATCGTGCAGGATGCCTGTAGGACCTCCGTCGAAGAGGACGGTCCAGGCGATGCCGAGCACTATGCAGGCGATACCCGTGGGAACCTGCACGGAAAACGCGCGCATATGCTCATCATAACCACAGACGTCGGTCGCCGGGCCATCGGGCATCGCCGCCGGCGTGGCGGCAGCCGATTCATGGCGCGAAGACAAATCGCCCTGCACCAAATCGTCGAGCGTGCATTCGAACAACGCGCACATTTTCAAAAGCTTGTCCATTTCGGGGTAGCTTTTCTCGGATTCCCACTTCGTGACGGATTGACGCGATACGCCGAGCAGCATGGCGAGCTGTTCCTGGGTCATATTGCGCGAAGCGCGAAGATGTAAAAGATTGTCGCGAAAACTCATGAGGGTGCCTTTCCTACGGTCCCTCTCCCTGCGCCACGTCTGTCGGCATCGGCGCAGAAAGGGATGAAAACTGCTTTGCAAGACGTCTTACAAGCACGAATATAGACAAGCGTGCATTTCCCATCCACCAACCAGAGGCTTCATTATAGGCAACCTAGATGCGCCCTGCGGTTGCAAACCGCAGGTCAGAAGCGCGTCACGTTAAAGTTCGATGAAAAGAGCGCTAACGACTCCATCTCTATCGATGCGATGCTATGATACGCGCTCGAAAATAAGAGTATCGATTGAAGCCGCCGATGCAGCAGGAGGTAAAGCATGGAAAATCTCGCGTTCAGCTTGAACGCGACGATGCCGGTGTTCCTTCTTATGGTTCTTGGCATGTTTCTGCGTCGCATGCGCATTATCGACGACGCATTCGCGGCGCGGCTTAATGCTTTCGTATTCCATGTGGCGCTGCCTGTTCTTCTTTTCGGCGATATGGCCGCGATAGATTTCGACGAAGGGTGGAACGGGTCGTTCGTCGTGTCGTGCTTCGCCTTGACGGTTGCATGCATCGCCGTCTCCGTCTTGCTTTCGTTTTTCGTCTCCCATCGAGCCGACCGCGGCGAGTTCATTCAGGCGTCGTATCGCAGCAGCGCCGCCTTGCTCGGCGTCGCGCTCATGCAGAACATGTACGGCTCGTCCTCGATGGCCGCGCTCATGATCGTCGGAGCCGTGCCGCTCTACAATGCGGCTGCCGTTACCGCCCTCGTATTCACGGCGTCGGATTCGGGCGGAGGAAAAGCGACCACGCGCGCACGTCTGATGGGGTCGCTGCGCGGCATCGTCACCAATCCCATCATCATCGGCATCGTCGCCGGCTTTCTTTGGGCTGCGTTGCGCATGCCGATGCCGCAAATCGCAGCGGGCCTGATCGACAGCGTAGGCGGCCTCGCCACGCCACTCGGGCTCATGGCCATGGGGGCTATGTTCGACCTGCGCCGCGCTTCGGGACGCCTGCGTCCGGCGCTTGGCGCCAGCGCCGTGAAGCTCGTCGGCCTCGCGGCGTTGCTGCTTCCCGTCGCCGCGGCGATGGGCATGCGCGGGGAAGAGCTGGCCACCGTAGCCGTCATGCTCGGTTCGCCCACCACGGTCAGCTGTTTCGTCATGGCGCGCTCGATGGGCCACGACGGCGTGCTTTCCTCGACGGCCGTCATGGTGACGACCCTCGGCAGCGCCTTCACCCTTACGGCATGGCTATTCGTCCTGAAAACGACAGGTCTGATATAAAAGGGAAGGGCCGAGGCTCGAGCGAGAAGGCGCCTTTTGTGCGGTTTCGATGCAGCGGCGCCTGTACCTTTCGAGCCCCTCTGCGCATCTTGCAACATGCGTCGAATCGCCCATCAGGGAATACGCGGCGGAACGATCTTTTCCGGCGAATCAAGCCTTGAAAACCAAAAAAGTGCCATCTTCGTTGTTGACCTGCATAAACACCATTTCTAGTCCGATTCAATAAGAATTCACAATATATTGTGTCCAAATGGCGTATCATGGACGAACCAACCACAACGGCATGTTCGGCGCCGGGCCTTATCGAAGACCCGGCGCCGAACATTGCATAGAGGAAATATTCGCCATCGCAGAGAAGGAATCGTACCGATGAAGATCATCAAGCGCAGCGGATCGGAAGCCGTATTCGACATCGAGAAGATCATCAACGCCATCAAGGGCGCCAACGAAGACGTCGCCGAAAGCGAGCGCATGACCGATGCCGAAATCTCCGAAGCCGCCGCGCGCGTCGAGGCCCTGTGCGAATCCGCCGGCCACGCCGTCTCGGTCGAAGAGATCCAGGACATGGTGGAAAACGAAATCATGGCCCTCGGCCGATTCTCGCTCGCCCGCGCCTACATCATCTACCGCTACGTGCAAAGCCTCAAGCGCGTCGCCAACACGACCGACGATAAGATCTTGTCGCTGATCGAATGCAATAACGAAGAAGTGAAGCAGGAGAACTCCAACAAGAACCCCACCGTCAACTCCGTGCAGCGCGACTACATGGCGGGCGAGGTGTCCAAGGACCTGGCCATGCG
>USLD01000187.1 GCA_900555495.1 uncultured Slackia sp.
CCTCGCGAGCGGGCCTGGTAAGGGCGATCTCACTCGCTAGCTCGAGCGTGGTGAGCGAACTGCGCCCGTCGCCGGCGGCGAGCGTGCAGATTGCGCGAACAACCTCATCGCTGGCGCTGAAACGCCCGTCGAGCCCCTCCGGGGCGCTCAGGGCACGGCGGACCAGGCGCTCGACGTCCTCATCGGCCAGGTGCTCGAGCTCCACGACACGGCTGCGCGACAGCAACGCAGAGTTCACCTCGAAGTACGGGTTCTCCGTCGTGGCGCCGATCATGACGACCGTGCGGTTCTCGACCGCGTGGAGCAGGGCATCTTGCTGGGAACGGGAGAAGCGATGGATCTCGTCGATGAACAAGATGGTGCGGCGGTCGAACATCATGAGGCGGTGCTTTGCCTCATCGATCTCTCGGCGCAGGTCCTTGACGGTGCCCGTGACCGCGGAGACCTCGACGAACTCGCTCTTGGTATGCGAGGCGATGATATGCGCCAACGTGGTCTTGCCCGTACCTGCGGGTCCGTACAGAATCACACTGGAAAGCACGTCGTGCTCGATGGCGGATCGAAGCCAGGAGCCCGGGCCCACGGCCTTCTTCTGACCCACGTAATCATCGAGCATCGACGGGCGCATGCGAACCGCAAGCGGTGCGTTCTTGAGCTGTTTTACGCGCTCGTTGCTGGAAAATAACGTGTCCATGGGCCTTCTCCGACGATCGTTCATTCGAACAAGAGTGTAACAAACGACCAGCGTTATTCAAACACCTGTTCGTATTTACTCGTTGATGTAGGTGCGCTGCGGAAAATCGAGCTCCGGGAACAGCGTGCATGCGAGCTCGATGAAATAGCCGTCCGTCATGCTGGCGATATAGTCGATCACCGTCTGGTCAAAGTCGCTCGACCAATCGTACGTGCGGCCGTAATGCGCAAGCGATTTGTCGATCCTGGCAATGTGGTGCCTAAAGATGGTGCTGTGTTCGTCATGCGCCTTGAGGTCGCCGAGGAAGTGCTCGTACATGAGGCTGAACGCCCGTGCCATCATATCCTTGCGCTCCTCCTCGATCGCGACGGAATGGTAGATCATCGCGTAGTTCTCACGCTTGGCACGGCGAATCTCCTCGAAGAGCTCCTCGCTCATTTCGATACGGTCCTTGCCATAACTATGCTCGACGATGTCGATTGACGCACGCGTTAGGATCCACGAGTTGTACCGGCCGCCCATGCCGTCGGCAAACGCGCCCTCATCCACAGGCCCCGCCTCGATGGCGTCTTGGCGGTCGCGCCCGACATAGGCGATGATGTCGGAGATGCGGACCACGCAGGCCTCGAGCGTCATGGGACGAAGCGTCTTCACGTAGTCGAAATCGCTCACATAGCAACGATCGACGATTGCGTCGAACTCCTCAAATCCACTCAAGCCGGACAGCTCGAAAACGCGCTGCTCATATTCGCCGTTATGACAGAGCACGCCATCGAGGGTCTGCAGCGAGAGATTCCTGCCGTACAGCCCGTCCAGGACGCGGACGGAATGGACGTTGTGGAAAAACGAACGGCCGGTCCGAGCCTCGCTGATGTCGTTCAACAACGCCTCGCCCGTATGCCCGAAGGGCGTGTGCCCCAGATCGTGGCCGAGCGCGACGGCCTCGGCAAGATCTTCGTTGAGCCCGAGCGCGCGGGAAATGGTGCGCGCTATCTGCGCCACCTCCAGCGTATGCGTCAGCCTCGTGCGGAAATGGTCCCCCTCGGCGGCGAGGAACACCTGGGTTTTATGAGAAAGGCGGCGAAAGCTCTTCGCATGGACGATCTTGTCGCGGTCGCGCTGATATTCGGTGCGCAGGAAATCGGGTTCGGCCGAAAAGGCGCGGCCTTCCGTCTCGTCCGAATACGCGGCATCGGCCGAAAGCATCTCCCGCTCCTGCGCCTGCCGATCTTCACGTTTCACGATTCGCATGGGTGATCCCTTCTCTCGCCTTGCGGGCAGTGTACCGGTTCGTCCGCATCGGACGCATCGCCGCGAAGCGAACGGGGGAATGAGCGTCGAAACGGGAGGAAAGGCGAGACAGCCCTCCCTCCCGAACGGCGACGTCGAAGAATCGTCGCAGTCTGAAAACCTTATTCGATACGCGCAGCCGAAGGGTCGCGCATCGCGCCGGGCTCCCCGGCTCCCGCAGGCCGTCCATCCGCACCTAAGCCTCCGAATCCGCCCTGGGCTTCGCACGACGCCGTTATCTCGACGGCGCCGTCGGTATCGAGAACGCCTTGCGACGCGTACCCGTCATCGTTGGCGCCGGAAACGGGATCGCCGAGCACGAGGCCGTAGACCCCTCCGTCCTGCATTCCGGCAACGCTGACGACCGCCGTTTCGAAAGCGCTCGGCGCGGTGAAAGAAGCAAGCACCGACCCCGACCCATCGACGACGGAAACGGTTGCGCCGGCGGCCCCATCGATGCTCCCCATGGCGAACGCCTGCGACCCGCTCGTCAGGTTCTGAGCCATTTCGGTTCCGCCGAGGGCGATGAGCGTCCCTCCGTCGATCGTCGCCTCGATATCGTAATCGATCGCATAGTCGCTCGTGCCCGCAGCGCTTTGGGCAAGCGTGACGCCTCCCGTAATGACGATGCTGCCGTTCGAGTCGAGCACGTCGCCGCCCGACTCAAGCACGTGATACCCGTCCGATATCTCGATAACGCACGACGAGTCCCCCATACCTGCACCGCCTTCGGCCATTCCCGTCTGAGGCGCGCCGCCCCGCTCATCGACGCCGGGCCGTCCTGAGGGCTCGGGCGCGGCTTCCAGCGTCGAATCCGAACCGTTCGGCACTTCCCCTACGCGCTCGGAAGCACCGTCCCATCCGGCAGCGGGTTGCGATCCGGCGTCGGAAGACGCGACAGGAGCGCTGCCCGAATCGGGGCCTTCCTCCCGTGTGCCGTCGACATCGACAGCGGCGCTATCGGACGCATCCGAAGACGCGGCGTTCACCGCATCATCGTCGGCTACGATATGCACGTCGCCTCCCCGCAGATACACTTGCCCCCCTTCGATGCCTTCATAGCACGACGAAATCCCTATCGTCCCCCCTTGCACGGTCATCGACCCTTCGGCATGGAACGCATCGTCGCCCGCGACGACCGAGAAAGAGCCGCCGGAAACAAGGGCGTCGATATCGGAATGCACGGCATCGTCTTCGACCT
>USLD01000188.1 GCA_900555495.1 uncultured Slackia sp.
ACGGGCGCGCCGAGGCGCGCCCGCACGAACACCGAAGGCCCTACCAACGCAGAGCGCAATAGAACTGCTGGTAAGACGAATAGCACACCACCTGGCCGGGCTGCGGCGCATGGATGTAGCTTCCTCCGCCTGCGGCAGCGCAGATGCCGACGTGTCCGCCCGTGTACAGGACGTCGCCCGGCTGCGCCTGGCTCAGAGGCATCACATAACGTGCGGAGCCGTACTGGGCGCCCGTGGTGCGGCCGATGCTGTAGCCGGTGGCGCTGTAGCAGTAGCTGGTCAGTCCGGAGCAATCCAAACCGACGCCAGGCGTGGAACCGCCCCAGACATACGGGACGCCGAGCTGCGTCTGGGCGACGCCGAGCGCCGCCGTATTGGGAACGCCGCCGCCGGAAGAGGAACCGCCGCCGGAGTTGCCGCCCGAAGAGGATCCGCCGGAGGAAGACCCGCCGCCGGAAGAGGAGCCGCCGGAGGAAGAAGATCCGCCCGAAGACGACCCGCCGGAATTGCCGCCCGACGAAGATCCGCCGGAAGCGTTGCCGCCATTGGACGAACCGCCCGAAGACGACCCGCCGGAATTGCCGCCCGAAGAGGAGCCGGCCTGCTGTTCGGTACGCTGCTGCGCCTGGAACTTAGCCGCTTCTTCTGCGGCCTTGGCCTCGGCCGCGGCTTCCTGTTCCTGCTTGACCAGGGCGGCCACTTCCGCATCGAGGGAATCGACCTCTGCCTGATACTGCGCGACAAGCGCCTCGGCCTCGGTCTTGATCGCCGACGCCTCGTCCATCTTGCGCTTCGCCGTATCGGCCTGCGCGGCGTACTCGACGCGCTGGGCCTCGTTGTCTTCACGCAGCGTCTTGGTTTCGGAAACGAGCTTCGCATCGTTGTCGTTAAGCGTTTCGAGCGAATCCCAGTTCTTCAGGAAGTCGTCGAACGACGCCGAGCCGAGCAGGATGTCGAGAAACGTGGTCTGTCCGTTTCGGTACATGCTGCGGGCGCGATCCCCGAGACGACCCTGCAGCTCTCCGATGCGGACGTTGTTCTCGTCGATCTTGGTCTGCGCGTCGTCCATCTTCGTTTTAGCGGTATCGTGCTCTTCAAGAGCGGTGTAATAATCGTCGGAAGCCTTGGAAAGCTTCGACTGCATATCGTCAAGCTTGACACGCACGGCGTCGGCCTCGGCCTGCTTGTCGGCAGACGTAGGCTCGGCGAATGCAATGCTCGGCACGGCCAGGGAAACGGCGCCGAAAGCGGCAGCGCCTCCCACGAACGCGCGCCTCGTCAGATGCATTTTCTGCTCAGCCATACAAGCTCCTTCTGGTAGATCGATCCTTTTCTAAAGGTCTCATAAAGCGTAACCATAGCAAAAAATCCCGTATGCGATGCTTCGAAAAGCGTTCGCGCACACATGGGCATCATAAGGCTTCCACATCGAGAAAGAAAAGTCACGGTCGTAAAACTATCTAGGAAAACGCCATACAGAACGCATCGAGCAGCTGAATCGCGTCATGATGCGCCATACGGTCGACCTCTTCGGCGGCTGCGTCGCTTTTCGCAACTCCCGAAAGCTCGAGGGCGATGCGCAAAGGCGCCCCCTCCCCCGACTTCGCGCGAGCAGCATCGACCGCGGCGGAGATGCGCTTCGTAAGAGCCGAAGCGTCATCGCACAAAACGCGCGGAACCGATGCGTCCGTTTTGTCATCGGGGCCGACGATGTGCGCAAGCAGCATGTCGGCGTCGGGCGGAACCAGCAGCGTCTCGGCGCTGACCATCTTCGAACGCGGATTGGTGGCCATGGCGAGATTCGACATGTACGACGCCACTTTGCGCGTGAATCCTTCGGTGCCGAACAGGCAGACCGCATGGTGCTCCAGCACGTCGGCGGCGCGGGCGAAGCCCATGTAGGCGCGCTCTTCGACCTGCGGCTTATCCATCCAGGCATTATGAAGATTGCGAAGAATCGCATAAGTGTTCACGCCGGCGATGCCGTCGGGAACCAGGCCCATGTTCAGCTGGAACTTACGCAGCGCCCCTTCGGTATAGGCGCCGAAGGTCCCGCTGACGCCGCCGCAGGCGAACCCGAGGGCGCCTAGGGCCGTCTGCAGCTCCTCGACGTCTTTGCCGGTGAAGTTAGGAGTGCGCAGATACAGCAGGCGCTCGCCCAGCTCGAACTGCTCGCCTTCCTTGTCCTGCCTATGGATGGTCTCAGAAATCATCGTTCGCTCACGCTTTCTACTTCAGACGGTTCACGAAATAATCCGCCATGGAAATCAGCAGGTCACGCGCAGGGCTTGCCTCGAGCATATCCATCAGGCGAACCTTCGAGACGCTCGTCAGGCTTTCCGCGTAGCTGCGCGCATACTCGATCGAACCGCATTCGCGCATGATGTCGACCGCTTCGGCGAGGACGGCCTTGTCGGTCGTCTTGCTGGAAAGAATCTCGATCAGTCGGTCGCGCTTCGAAGAAGCCTGCAGGGCATGCACCACCATGAGCGTGCGCTTGCCCTCGGTGATATCGCTGCAATAGTCCTTGCCCACCACGTCGGCATCGCCTTCGATGTTGAGCAGGTCGTCCTGGATTTGGAACGCCAGGCCCGTGTCGAGGCCGTAATTGCGCAAAGCCTCGATTTCGGCTTCGGACCCTCCGCCGATGATCGCGCCGATGGCCAAGGGGACCGCGCCGGAATAATGGGCGGTCTTGTGCGTCGCCATGACCAGGTAATCCTCGGGCGTGATGTCGTAGCGCTCGTCGCGCGCCCAACCCAAGTCGAGCGCCTGGCCTTCGACCGTACGGCGAGTCATCTCGATGAGCTCGCTCACCACGCGCACTTTCACGGAGTCGCTCAACGCAGGGTCCTTGATAACGCTGCCGTTGACCAGGGACAAAGCGAGGTCGCCCGCATTGATCGCAATGCCGAGGCCCTGCGTGAGGTGCAAGCAGGGCTCGCCGCGGCGCAACGTGGCCTCGTCGGCGATATCGTCATGAATCAAAGCCGCAGTATGGAAATGCTCGATCGCCGATGCGGCGGAAACCGCCAGGCGCACATCGCCGCCCACGGCGAGACATGCGGCGAAGCAGATCAAGGGACGATGGCGCTTGCCGCCGTTCTGGCTGTAAACGAACAGAGGATCGTAAAGATACTTGTCCATATCGGCATGGGTGCCGCGGGGAATATAAGTGT
>USLD01000189.1 GCA_900555495.1 uncultured Slackia sp.
TATACCGAGTCTCTCCCCGATAAGCTCTCGCGTCCGTTCGTCGGGAGCGAACTGCTCGAGATCGGGAAGGTCGGCCGGGCTGGCGAGCCCGAATTTCTCAAGAAACGTGCGTGTGGTCGCATACAGCATCGGCTGTCCAGGGCTGTCTGCATCCTTGCCCGCCTCGCGAACCATCCCCTTTTCGACGAGCGAATTAAGAGGGCTATCGGAATTCACGCCGCGGATCGACGCCACCTGGGAACGTGTGACCGGCTGACAGTACGCGACCACCGCAAGAGTCTCGAGCGCCGCCTGGGAAAGACGGCGCGTATCCCACGAAAGCACATAGCGCTCGACAAGGGCGTGATAGCGCGGATGGGTGTACAGCCGCCAGCCACCGGCCACCTCGCGCAGCTGAATGCCCGCCGCCAAGCGATGCTGCAACGCCGCAAGCGCCGAGACGACTCGCGTACGGTCGATTTCGAGCATTTCGGCGAGCGTCGAAGCGGCGACGGGCTCGTCGCTGACGAACAGCAATGCCTCGATTGCTCCCGGGATGTCGGAATCGGGCAGGTCTTGAAACGTCATGACCACTCCTTTTCGTCCTCTTCGCCGAAGACGAGCTCTCCGCTGCCCTCGATGAAATCGATGGATATATCGGCGAAAGGCCCGTCCTGGCCAAGATCGACCATCGTGCGCTTATAAAGCTCGAGCAGGGCGAGAAAGCTCGCCACCCGCACCGCGAGCGTCGGCGCATCGGCCAGAACCTCGCTGAACATCATATGCTTGCGTTCGCTGATGCGGCGGTGAATCGAGCGCACGTGCGTCTCCACCGGAATAGGCTTGGCGGCGATATGCTCGCTTTCCAGCAGAAACACATCACGACGCGCAAGGGCGCGGGCCGCCAGACGCCCGAGATCGTCGAGCGAGGTCTTCTTGAGATAATCCGGCGCCAGGTCACGGAATTCCTCATCGGGCCCGAACAAGCGAGGATGCATCAGGCCTTCGTGCTCGAAGCGCGCACCGAGGGCCGCAGCCGCGTTTTTGAACTGCTTGTAGACGATGAGCCGCTCGATCAGCATGTCGCGGGCCTCGCTTGGCGAAAGGTCCTCCAGCTCGTCGGCTCCTTCCTCCTCCTCGCACGGCAAAAGCGCCGCCGCCTTGATTTCGAGCAGCGTCGACGCCACCAGGAGAAAATCGCTCGCGACGTCGAGGTCGAGCTCCTGCATACGGTCGACGTAGGCCAGATACTGGTCGACGATCCGCGCCACCGAAATGGATCCGATGTCGACCTTCTTGCGGCTGACCAGGTAAAGCAGCAGGTCGAACGGCCCCTCGAAACTATCTATGCGCACGCGATAGGACATAGGCCCCCTATATCGCGAACGGGAAGAGCAGACGCGCCAACGTGCCCGCCGTGATGTCGAGATAAGCACCGATAGGATTGACGTGGAAAATGTACGGAACGAGCAGCACCACGACCATGAATACCGGCAGCGCATACTGCTGGATGCGGTAGTAGCGGATGAGCTGCTTGTCGCTGAGGAACAGCGCGATCACGCTGGAGCCGTCGAGCGGCGGCAGCGGAATCAGATTGAAAAACATGAGATACAGGTTCACCAGCGCAAACATGGGCAGAAAGAACAGGTAGAAATAGAAGAACAACTCGCTTTCCGCCACAAGTTCAGGTGCCGCAGGATAGAACAGCCACGCGACGACGCCGGCAAGCAGCGCCATGACCAGATTGGCGGCAGGACCGGCGAGCCCGACGATGGCCTCGCCGGTCCTTTTATTCTTGAAATACGACGGATTGTACGGCACGGGCTTCGCGTATCCGAAGATAGGGCCGCCGAGAGCCAGCAGAAGCAACGGCATGAGCACGGTGCCGAACGGGTCGATGTGTTTGAGCGGATTGAGACTCAGGCGTCCGCGGTTCTTCGCCGCCGCGAACCCGTGGGCCACCTCATGGAACACGATCGCGGGGATGAAGCTGAGTACGGAACAAATAAGGTAAGGAATCGAAATCATGATCTCGCAGTCTATCGCAGTGGCGGGTCTTCCCGCATAAAGCGGGCGTTTTTTTCTATAACAAGCGGGGCACCTACTCGAGCCCCGCGAAGGATGTCTGGCGCATGGCCTCATACGCGCCGATGGCGACAGCATTGCTCAGGTTGAGGCTTCGCAGGTCTCGGCGCATGGGAATGCGTACGCAGGCATCGCCGAAGCGCTCCAGGTATTCGGAGTCGAGCCCGCGGCTCTCCCTTCCGAACACGAGGTAGGCCCCCTCGCCGTAAGTCGCATCGGAATACGAACGCAACGCGCTACCGGTGAACAGATGCAGCTCGTCGTTCGCGTGAGCCTCGAAAAACGCCTCGGCGCACGGCCATCGGATTATTTCGACTTTGTCCCAGTAATCGCAACCGGCACGCTTGATATTGCGGTCGGTCAGGCGAAAGCCCATCGGCTCGACGAGATGCAGCCGAGCGCCCAGACACGCGCACGTACGGGCGATATTGCCCGTATTCTGCGGAATCTCCGGCTCGACGAGCACGATGTTCAAAGGCTCCATTGCCTTCCTTTCTTACGATTGCGGTCAAATCCCGAAAGCGCGGACGCCTTAGGCATCCTGCTGGCGGGCCATCTCCTCTTCAAGCTCCTCAGTGAGCAGGAACCACTCCTCCTCGGCTTCGGCGAGGCGCTTCTTGAGGCGAGCATGCTCGGCCACGGCATCGGAGCTTGCCGATTCGTTGATATAGAAATCAGGATCGGCCATAAGCTCGAGAAGCTCCTTCATGCGCATGTTATCGCTTTCCATCTGCGCATCGAGTTCCGCAATGCGCTTACGATGGTGCTTCAAGGCGGCATAGGCCCTGTTGCGGGCCTCGGCCTCGCGGCGCTTCTGTTCTTTGGACTTCGGTGCGCTGGCGCGCGGAGCGGTCAGCTCGACCTGTTTGCCGGAAACCGCAGGAGCAGGCTGGGCCGCCTTCGCCTTCGCTTTCGCGCGCTTCTCCTTCGCGGCGCCGCGCTTGGCGCGGGAGCGTACATCGCCCTCAGGCTGGTCGAGAAAGTCTTCGAGCGAAGATGCGGACAGGTCGCCGCCCTGTTCGAGCTGGCCCGACT
>USLD01000190.1 GCA_900555495.1 uncultured Slackia sp.
TTCGCCTGTACCGTCCGTTCGTCACCGAAAAATTCGTCGCGGCTCTCCCCGAGACCGTGAAGAAGATCGCCGTGCTCGACCGCACCAAGGAGCCCGGCTCCGTAGGCGAGCCTCTGTATCTCGACGTCATCAACGCGCTCGCCATCGAGGGTGTTTCCGGCATCACCGTGGTCGGCGGTCGCTACGGCCTGGGCTCGAAGGACACTCCGCCTTCGTCGGTCTTCGCCGTCTACGCCGAGCTTGCCAAGGACGACCCGAAGCGCGAGTTCACCATCGGCATCGTCGATGACGTTACGGGCTTGTCTCTGCCTGAGGACCCTGATTGTCCGAACACGGCCGCTCCCGGTACGATCGAATGCAAGTTCTGGGGTCTTGGCGGCGACGGCACGGTCGGCGCCAACAAGAACTCGATCAAGATCATCGGCGACCATACCGACAAATACGTGCAGGCATACTTCCAGTACGACTCCAAGAAGACGGGCGGCGTGACGATCAGCCACTTGCGCTTCGGCGATGCTCCGATCCGCAGTTCCTACTACGTCAACAAGGCCGATTTCGTGGCATGCCACAATCCCTCGTACGTCACGAAGGATTTCCCCATGGTCTACGACGTCAAGCCCGGCGGAACGTTCATGGTCAATTGCCAGTGGACGCCCGAAGAGCTCGAACATCATCTGAGCGCCGACGCAAAGCGCTATATCGCTAAAAACGACGTCAAGCTCTATACCATCAACGCCATCGATCTTGCGATCGAAATCGGCATGGGCAAGCGCACCAACACCATTCTGCAGTCCGCGTTTTTCGCGCTGACGGGCGTGCTGCCTCAGGAAGATGCCATCCGCTATATGAAGGATGCGGCCACCAAGTCCTATCTGAAGAAGGGCCAGGACGTGGTCGACACCAATCATCGTGCGATCGACGCGGGCGCTACGGCGTTCACGCGCATCGAGGTTCCCTCGAGCTGGCTCGATGCTTCCGACGAGAAGGAAGAGACCGTTCATTCCGGCAAGCCTGAGCTCGTGAAGATGGTTACCTCCATCATGGAGCCTGTCGGTCGCATGGACGGCGATAGCCTGCCCGTCTCTGCGTTCGTCGACCATGTCGACGGCCAGTTCGAGCAGGGCGCATCCGCTTACGAGAAGCGCGGCATCGCCGTGTCCGTCCCGACGTGGGATGCCTCTACCTGCATTCAGTGCAACCAGTGCGCCTTCGTTTGCCCGCACGCGACCATCCGTCCGTTCGCGCTGACCGAGGAAGAGGCTGCGGCCGCTCCCGAGGCCACCACGCTCATTCCCGCCAAGGGCAAGGCCGCGGCCGGCATGCAGTACACGCTCGCCATTTCGCCGCTCGACTGCATGGGTTGCAACGTCTGCGTGGTCCAGTGCCCGACCAACTCGCTTTCCATGGCTCCCGCCGAGGGCGAGATGGCTCAGCAGGACGTCTTCGACTACTGCGTCGCGGAAGTCTCCGATAAGCCCGAAATCCAGGACACCACCGTCAAGGGCAGCCAGTTCAAGCAGCCGCTGCTCGAGTTCTCCGGTGCCTGCGCGGGTTGCGCCCAGACCGCATATGCCCGTCTGGTCACCCAGCTGTTCGGCGACCGTATGTACATCTCCAATGCAACGGGCTGCTCGTCGATTTGGGGCGGTCCCGCCGCGACCTCGCCGTACACGGTGAATAAGGAAGGCCGCGGTCCCGCATGGGCGAACTCCCTGTTCGAAGATAACGCCGAGCACGGTCTGGGCATGCTTTTGGGCCAGAACGCCGTGCGCGACAAGCTCGTCGCCGAAAGCGAGCAGCTGATCGCCGAGACGGCCGATGCCGAACTCAAAGACGCAGCCGCCGCATGGGTCGAGGCACGCAACGATGCCGAGGCGAGCAAGGCTGCATCCGAGGCCTACGTTGCGGCCCTCGAGAAGGCCGTCGCCGCGCAGGATGCCGCGAGCGAGCTGGCCGCGTCCGTGCTGGCCGATAAGGACTACCTTGCCAAGAAATCCGTTTGGATCTTCGGCGGCGACGGCTGGGCCTACGATATCGGTTACGGCGGTCTCGATCACGTGCTCGCATCGGGTGAAGACGTCAACATCTTCGTCTTCGACACCGAGGTGTATTCCAACACTGGCGGCCAGGCTTCCAAGGCCTCCAATATCGGTCAGGTCGCCCAGTTCGCTGCGGCGGGCAAGGACATCAAGAAGAAGAGCCTTGCCGAAATCGCCATCAGCTACGGTTATGTCTACGTGGCGCAGGTCGCCATGGGCGCCAAGCCGGCACAGACCATGAAGGCGATCGCCGAGGCCGAGGCCTATCCCGGACCGTCCCTGATCATCGGCTACTCGCCCTGCGAGATGCACTCTATCAAGGGCGGCATGGCCAACTGCATGGTCGAGATGGAGCGTGCGGTGGATTGCGGCTACTGGAACCTGTACCGCTTCAACCCCGCCGCGCCGGCAGGCAAGAAGTTCTCTCTCGATTCCAAGGAGCCCAAGGGCGGCTATCGCGAGTTCCTGATGAACGAGGCTCGCTACAGCCGTTTGACGCGCGAGTTCCCGGACCGTGCGGACGAGCTCTTCGAGCAGAATGAAAAGGCCGCAATCGAGCGCTACGAGCACTTGCTCAAGCTGAAGGACGTCTACGCCGAGGCGTAGGATTTCTTTCCGGCATTCAAGAACCCGCTTCGGCGGGTTCTTTTTTCGCTCGCTATCCGCACGGGGCGGGGGAGGACCTTTCGCATACGAGGGCGCGCCGTAGCCTGCAACGAAAAACGCCCGCGACGGATGTCGCGGGCGTGTGCGGGGCGAAAGGCCTTGTCGTGTTTTGCGGTCTTTAATCGTTCAGGAGGGTCTCGACGCTTGCGAGTTTCGCGCAGCAGACGAAGATTTCCATGGCCTGCTCGAGCTCCTCGAGCGGCGGCAGGGTGGGGGCGATGCGGATATTCGAATCGTTCGGGTCGTTTTTATGCGGCCACGTGGCGCCCGCGCCCGTCATGGTTACGCCCGCTTCCTTGGCGAGGGCGACGGTACGTTTTGCCGTTCCCGGCATGCCGT
>USLD01000191.1 GCA_900555495.1 uncultured Slackia sp.
ACCACAACGCCCGCTCGCGCTTTCGCGCAAGCGGGCGTTGCAACAGACGGCGGACCTTAACGCTTCGGCGCCTCGAAGTCCTTTACCGCCCGGTCTACCCCGACCGCCATCCGGTCGGCCGTCGCACATGCCGAGCACGACGAGCATTCTCCGGAACAATGCTCCTTGCAACCGCACATGCCCTTCTTACGAAAGGAACGGACGGCCAGGCAGACGCATGCGACCACGATGGCGAGCACGACGGCTGTAGCCAGGTTCATGGCGTCGCCGCTTCGCCCGGGCGCGATTCGTCGCTACAGTATGCCCTACGCCGCCTGGGGCTGTACGGCGGGCACGGCCTTCTTCGCGGAGAAATCAGGCATGGGACGCAGCAGCTGGAACAAGATCGCAGCGAGCACCGCGACGGCCGCGGCGGTTCCCGGCGTGAATCCGCCGCCCGCGAGAAACGTTCCGAACTGATAGATCATAAGCGCCACCGCGTAAGCGAACACGGTCATGTAGCCGATGGCGAACCACGTCCATTTAGCCGACTGCATCTGGCGTCGGATGGCGCCGATCGCGGCGAAGCACGGCGCGCACAGCAGGTTGAATGCGCAGAAGGCCATGATGGCGGGCGCGCTTCCCGCGAACATGGCAGAGAAAGCCTGCCACATCGACGCATCCGTTTCACCGGCATCGCCGAGGCTCGTGATGATGCCGACGGTAGACACCACATTCTCTTTGGCCACCAAGCCCGTGATCGAAGTCGCCACCGACTGCCAGTCGCCGAATCCAAGCGGTGCGAACAGCGGCGCCAGCGCGCTTGCAAACATTGCCATCAGGCTGTCGGCGATGCCGCCCTCGGCCTCCATGTCGATCAAGCCGAACGAGCCGTCCTGGAATCCGAGGTTCAGAAGCGCCCAAATCACGATGGACGCCAGGAAAATCACCGTGCCCGCCTTCACAAGGAAGCTCTTCACGCGCTCCCACGTGGCCATAAGCACCGTGCGCGCGGCCGGCAGATGATACTGGGGCAGCTCCATGATGAACGGCGTCGCCTCGCCTGCGAACATGCGGGTCTTGCGCAGCATGATTCCCGAAATCACGATGGCCGCGACGCCCATGAAGTAGAACAGGGGCGCGACCCACCACACGCCGTCGGTCACCTGGCCCGCCAGCGCGCCGAACACAAGGGCGATGATGGGCAGCTTGGCTCCGCACGGAATCATGGTGGTGGTCATGATGGTCATGCGGCGGTCGCGTTCGTTCTCGATGGTCTTGGTCGCCATGACGGCGGGGACGCCGCAGCCGGACGCGATCAGCATGGGGATGAAACTCTTGCCGGAAAGACCGAACTTACGGAACACGCGGTCCATGATGAAGGCGACGCGGGCCATGTAGCCGCAGCCTTCGAGGAATGCGAGCATCAGGAAGAGCACGATCATCTGGGGCACGAAACCGAGCACGGCGCCGACGCCCGCGACGATGCCGTCCAGGATGAGCGACTGGAGCCACGGTGCGCAGCCGATCGATGTCAGCCATGCATCCAGGTACACCGGAATGCCGGGGAGATAGAAGCCGAAGGCGGCCGGGTCGGGCTCTTCGACGGCCAAAGCGGCCTGATAGTCGGAAAAGGACAGCAGTTCCTCGTGGATGCCGTCGTCGGATTCCGCGAGGAACGGAACCGCCTCGCCGCGCGCGAGCGCCTCTTCGTCGAAGGAGGCCACCACGCCCTGGGCTTCGGCGTAAGCGGCAGCGCCTTCCGCATCGGCGGCTTCATCGGGCGGTGCGACGGCCAGGGCATCGAGCACCTCCTGCGAACGCGCGGAGGCCACGCCCTGATCGTCGGCGCCGTACAGGCCGGTCACATAGGCTTCGATGCGCGCCTGGGCGTCTTCGTATTCCGCCGCGGCCTCTTCGTATTGCTGCGTTCCGGTATAGAGCCACCCGTCGCCGAACACGCCGTCGTTGGCCCAATCCGTGGCGATCGTGCCGACGGTCGAGACGGAGATGTAATACACCAGCGTCATCACAAGCACGAAGATAGGCAGACCGAGCCAGCGATTGGTCACGATGCGATCGATTTTCTGCGTCGCGGTCATGCCCTTACGGGATTTCTTGACCGCACGGTCGGTCAGATGAGCGATCGCGGCGTAGCGCTCGGCGGTCACGATGCTTTCGGCGTCGTCATCGAAGCGCTCCTCGATGCCCGCGCGCACGGCGGCGGCTTTGTCCAGGACAGCGGAGCCGGGATTCAGGGCATCGACGGCGCGCTGCTCGCCTTCCAGAAGTTTGACGGCATACCAGCGGCGAAGATGGGCGGGCGCCGCATCCTCGATCGACGACGCAATGCTGTCGATGGCCTCTTCGATCGCCGCATCGAAACGCATGCGCGGCTCGGCGGGCGCGCCTTCGCGTGCGGCAGCCAATGCGACGTCCATCAGCTCGGTCACGCCGGAGCCTTTCAGCGCGCTGATTTCGACCACGGGGCAGCCGAGCTGCTCGGATATGCTCGCCGCATCGATTTCGTCGCCGTTCTTTTCGACCAGGTCCGTCATGTTGAGCGCCACGACCACGGGAATACCCAGTTCGAGAAGCTGGCTGGTCAGATACAGGTTGCGTTCGAGGTTCGTCGAGTCCACCACGTCGATCACCGCGTCGGGACGCTCGCCGATCAGGTATTCGCGGCTGACAACCTCTTCGGGCGAATACGGAGAAAGCGAGTAGATTCCCGGCAGGTCCGTGACGATCACGTCCTTATCGCGCCCATACGTGCCCTGCTTTTTCTCCACCGTGACGCCGGGCCAGTTTCCGACGTATTGAGAAGAACCCGTCAGGGCATTGAACAGCGTCGTCTTGCCGCTGTTCGGGTTGCCCGCAAGGGCAATTCGAATGTTCATTTTGCTTCCTCTCTTTCCGGATTTCAGTGAGGGTAGTTTGGGCTAACCCTCCTGCAAAAAGAAACGGGGTTACTGCACCTCGATCATTTCCGCGTCGTTCTTGCGGATGGACA
>USLD01000192.1 GCA_900555495.1 uncultured Slackia sp.
CCACACGCCGCTTCCGCCTTATATCAAAGGCTACGCGGGCGACGAGGAGATGTATCAGACCGTGTTCTCGCGCGAAGAGAAAAGCGCTGCGGCTCCCACCGCGGGCTTGCATTTCACGCCCGAGCTCATCGAACGCTTGCGCGAGAAGGGCGTCGAATGGCGCACCGTCGAATTGGAAGTGGGCTTGGACACCTTCCGCGTGGTCGATGAGGACGACCCCGAGAAGCACACCATCCACACCGAGTTCTACACCGTGAGCCAGGATGTGATCGACGCGTGCGACGCCGCCCATGCGCGCGGCAACCGCGTAATCGCCGTGGGCACCACGAGCGTGCGTTCGCTCGAAAGCGCCTACGACCGCGAGCTGGGCCGCATGCGCGCCCGCGATCGCGAGGCCACGAGCCTCTATATTCTTCCCGGATACGAATTCGGCGTGGTGGACGCGCTGATCACGAACTTCCACGTGCCGCGCTCCACGCTCATGATGCTCGTGAGCGCGTTCTCGACGCGTGAGAACATCATGGCGGCCTATCGCCATGCGATCGAGAGCGACTACCGCATGCTGAGCTTCGGCGACGCGATGTTCATCCATTAGGCCGCGACGGCTGAAAAGGATGCCGCCTGCATCCGATACCTTCGTTCCATGAAAGGAAACCCCATGGCACTTTTCGACGTGACGGTCGATGCGCGCGACGGCAACGCGCGTGCGATCAGCTTCGACACCGCGCACGGCACGGTGCATACGCCCATGTTCATGCCGGTCGGCACGCATGCCACGGTGAAGGGCGTGACGGTCGACCAGCTGCATGACATGAAGAGCCAGGTCGTTCTGGCCAACACCTACCATCTGTACATGCGTCCCGGCGTCGACATCATCGAACGTGCCGGCGGCGTGCAGAAGTTCATGAACTACGACGGCCCCATGTTGACCGACTCGGGCGGATTCCAGCTGTTCAGCCTTGATCACATGATGAAGACCGACTCCGACGGCGTGAGTTTCCACGCGCGCGACTACGACGGCAGCAAGCATCGCTGGACGCCCGAAAGCAATATGGACATCCAGCAGCGCATCGGCGCCGACATCGTGATGCAGCTCGACCAGTGCATCGGATATCCGGCCGAGAAAGACGCCGTAGCCGCTTCCACGAAGCTTTCGTGGGAATGGGCCGAGCGTTGCTGCGCTGCGCATACGCGCGAGGATCAGGCCCTGTTCGCCATCGTGCAGGGCGGCATGCATCGCGACTTGCGCCTCGAAAGCGCCCGTCGCCTGATGGAAATCGACGCGGCGAGCCGTGCGGCGGGCCACAAGGGTTTCCAGGGCTTCGGCATCGGCGGCTATTCGGTGGGCGAGCCCCACGATGTGATGTTCGAGACGCTCGGCGCGGTGTGCGAGGCGCTGCCGCAGGACAAGCCGCGCTACCTGATGGGCGTGGGCAACCCGACGACGCTCGTGCGCGCGGTGCGCGAAGGCGTGGACATGTTCGACTGCGTGCTGCCAACCCGCACGGGGCGCATGGGCACGGCGTTTTCGCACCAGGGCCGCATGAACCTGCGCAACGCGAAATATAAAGAGGATTTCACGCCGCTCGACCCGCAGTGCACCTGCCCGGTGTGCACGCAGTACACGCGCGCGTATCTGCGCCATCTGGTGATGCAGAAGGAGATGCTCGGCGGCATCCTGCTGTCCATCCACAACCTGCATTTCCTGATCGACCTCATGGCCAAAGCGCGCGAGGCGGTGCTGGCCGGCGAGTATGAGGCGTTCTATCAGGATTGGATGAATTCGCCTGCGGCGAACGACTACTAGGATGGACTTCGGATCCCGTTGAAATTTTTTCAAAAAAGTTGTTGACGAAACAAGGGCATGCCGATATTATTCTGTCCTGCGCTTGAAATGCGATACGCACTGGGGTGTCGTCTAATGGCAGGACAGCGGTTTCTGGTGCCGTATGTGAGGGTTCGACTCCTTCCACCCCAGCCATTTCATTCAGCGCAAAATATATGGCCTGGTCGTCTAGCGGTTTAGGACATCGCCCTCTCAAGGCGAAGATCGGGGGTTCGAATCCCCTCCAGGCTACCACGAATCTTCAGAAGCCCTCCTCGGAGGGCTTCTTTCTTTTCCTGCAGCTTTCGTGCGCCCCTTTTTTTCGTCATTGAAGAACCGAATGCACCGTTGCCTTGCTTTCGCCGACTGTTTCAGGGCGGGGCGGCGTGCGTCGCGACGCATATGCACGCGTATGCGGCCGGATTCCCGCAAGAAAGAATCCGCAACTCCGCCTGGAGGGTTCTCTAGCATGGAGGCGTCGAAGACGGCGAAAGGGGTCGGCATGGGAATCTGCATCGGTTACGAATCGGCATACGAGTTCTGGCGCTGCGCCGACGACGGCCGGGTTCGTCTTCTGCAGACCGACCGGGCTCGCTCCTCGTACGAAATGACCGGCGTCGCGCTGCGTCGAAAGATGTCTCGAGCCGACATCGAGCATGCTCGCGCCTTCGGATTCGACGACGAGCCGTTGCATGTCGTGGTTCCCGATAGCTCATCGCGCCTCCGGTGCAAGGGCGTCGCGTGCCACGTCTGTTCGACGGCTTTGCCGCGCGGGTCGCTTGTGTCGCTCGACGACGGCCTCGTCGTGGCGTCGCCCGCTCTCGCGTTTCTCCACATGGCCGAGTCGCTTTCGGTTGAAGAGCTTGCCGTCGTCGGCTCGTCTTTGTGCGGCCGGTATCGCGTGTCGGGCGAGGACCTTATAGGCTCGCGCCGTCGCCTAGAAAGCGCGACGCGTTTGGCGGCGTTCGTCGGAAGGGCCGCCGGCGTGCGCGGAGCGCAAAGGGCCCGTCGCGCCTTGCGCTTCGTCGTAGACGATTCCGCGTCGCCGATGGAAACCGCCTTGGCCCTTTTGCTCTGTCTGCCTGTTTCGCTCGGCGGCTACGGCTTGCCCAGGCCCGTTATGAACATGCGGATCGACGCGGCGGAGTACGGACGCGATATGGCGG